>NZ_JBPQTP010000032.1:0-59499 GCF_051386395.1 Micromonospora sp. URMC 106 | reverse complement strand
CGGTTCTTGCCGGCACGGGAGCACCTGGCGGGTCGAGCGGCACGGTTCTTGCCGGCACGGGAGCACCCGGCGGGTCGAGCGGCGCGGTTCTTGCCGGCACGGGAGCACCTGGCGGGTCGAGCGTCCTGTCGAGCTGATGTCGTAGACGACTCACGCCAAGCGCCGGGCGTCGACCTGCGGCTTCCCTCCACGTTGAGCCGGGAAAGGCGTCTCGACCTTCGCCGGTGTCGGCGCCGCCCGCCCGCCGCCCGCCTGCCGACCGCCTGCCGACCGGCGACGAGGCGCTCCCCCGCGGATCTGCGACGTCGGGCGAATCGTCTACGACATCAGCTCGACAGGGCCGCGGAGACACCAAGCCGGTGGCGGACCGGACCGCGCCCGCGCTGGGCGCCGGGCTGCTGCGCCGGACCGGGCTGAGATCTGCGCACGCTGGAAGAACCGGGGCGAGGGCGGCTACCCCATGATGAGACGCGGACATCGATCCCGCACGATCCGCTGCTGGCAGGAGGGGTCGGGCGGGCGCGTCCAGGTCGACCGGTGGTCGCCGTTCGCCGGTCATGGGCGGCGTCGCCGGCGTCGGCGTCGCGTCCGGGTTCCATCCCCCACCCTGAGGAGCGCACGTGACGCAGACCCAGAGGTCCCCCCAGCAAACCGACCCAGCCGTCCGGATCCGGCCCGACACCGGGCGGGCCGGGACGTCCGCGTTCGTCAGCGGGTACTTCCCCCGGCGGCGTGGGCTGATCATCCTGCTCAGCGTCCTCGGCGGCTTCCTGCTGACCGTGGTCTGGTCGGCGGAGTTCGTGGACCAGACCATCGGCGACAACGTCGCCAACACCCTGCTCGGCCACGACGCCAAGGAGACCCCCATCCAGGGGATCGCGGCCGGCGTCCTGTTCGCCTTCGTCTCCGGGATCGCGGGCACGTTCACCGCCTGCAACATCGCCGCCTTCGGCGCCCTCGCCCCGCTGACCGGCACCACCGGCAGCAGGTTCAGCCGGTTCGTCCAGCCGTTGAAGCCGCTGGGCTGGATGTCGGTGGGCATGATCGCGGTGTCGGCCACGTACGGCGCCATCGTGGGCCTGGTCGGCACGTCGATGCCCCAGTTCTCCACGGTCGCCAACACGCCCGGCACCCTGTCGCCCCGCAGCATCCAGTCGATGGTGGTCTTCGGCGTGATCGGCCTCATCATGATCTATCTCGGTCTGGCGGCGCTCGGTGTGGTGCCGGACCCGTTCGCCCGGATCGCCCGGCGGCACCCCAACGCGCCGATGGTCTTCATGGGCGCGCTGATCGCGGGCTTCCTCATCGGACGGCCGTTCGCGCTGTTCCGGCAGATGTTCCGCGACGCCGCCGAGAGCGGCAACCCGCTCTACGGGGCGGCCGCGTTCACCCTCCAGTCGATCGGCAACATCGTCATCATGGCGGTGCTGTTCCTGCTGCTGGCCTGGCTCGCCGGCTCCCGCCTGCAACGCTGGTTCAGCGCCCGGCCGACCCGCCTGGCCACCCTGACCGCGGTCGCCTTCATCGTCGCCGGCGCCTTCACCTTCCTCTACTGGGACGTGCGGCTGCTCGCCCGCCGCGAGATCATCCCCTGGTACCCGACGGCGCCCTGGTCCTGATCGGACCGGTCGCGGGGCCGGGGCGTGCGGCCCGGCCCCGCGACCGTCGGCGCTACCGGGTCCACTCCGCCCCGGCCGGACCGGCGGGCGACTGGCGCGCCGTCAGCGCGTCCCCTGCTCGCCGAGCCAGGTGTCGAACGTGGTCGGCGCGATGCGAGCGCCCTCGCCGGGCAGGAGCACCTCGCCGGCCATCTCCGGGCCGAACAGCCCCGACCACGTCGGCACGAGCCTGACCTTCCGGCCACGCGCCTGATGCGTACGCCGGGCCATGTCGACGAGGTCCTGCGGCTCGGGACCGGCGACGTCGGCGTACCGCCCGCGCGGCTCGCCCACCGCGATCTCGGCCAGGATCGCGGCGACGTCCGCGGGCGCGATCGGCTGCACGAGCAGCGGCGCGATCGTGGCGACGCCGTCCTGCTCCGTCCACCCGGTGACCATGTCGGCGAAGTCGTGGAACTGGGTGGCCGGCACGATCGTCCACGGCACCGGACCGGCGGACACCAGGCGTTCCTGCTCCCGCTTGCCCGCGTAGTGGGCGTTGCCCTCGACGCGGGCGACGCCCACGATCGACAGCAGGACGTGATGGCGTACGCCGGCCCGCTCCTCGGCGGCGAGCAGGTTGCGCGTGGCGGCACCGAAGCTCGCCACCGCCTCGGCCGGGTCGGCGGCCGGAATGTTGGTGGCGTCCACCACCGACTCGACCCCGGCGAGGGCGTCGTCGAGCCCCGCACCGGTCGACAGGTCCACGCCGACCGCGCGGCTGATGCGGACGACGTCGTGCCCGCCCCGTTCGAGGGCGGCCACGGTCAGGGAGCCGATGTTGCCGGTCGCGCCGGCCACGGCGATGCGCATGAGGATCATCCCCTTCTCTCCGTTGCCCGCCGACCGTAATCCAAGACTAAGCAGATCCGCAATATCCGCGTTATCCTGGTGATCGTGAAGCTGCCCGTGAGCACCGAATGGCTGTTGCACTGCGCCACGTCGCTGGCCCAACTCGAACCGCGAGCCACCGCGTCGGCGGCCCAGCTCGCGGAGCACTACGACCTCCCGGCGCCCTACCTCGCCAAGCAGCTCCAGGCGCTGGTCCGGGCGGGGGTCCTGGCGGCCACGACGGGACCGCGTGGCGGGTTCCGGCTCGCCCGCAAGCCCGCGGAGATCACGCTGTTGCAGATCGTGGAGGCGGTCGACGGCCCGTCGTCACCGTACGAGTGCCGCGAGATCCGCCAGCAGGGACGCGGCGCGCTGCCGGCCGAGGAGTGCCGGAACGCCTGCATCCTCGCCGCGAAGATGGCTGACGCGCACGACGCGTGGCGGCGCAGCCTGGCCGGGGTCTCCCTCGCCGACATCCTCGGCGAACTGCCGGCGTGGGCACCGGAGCGCACCCGCTCGCTGCTCACCGGCGCGAAGGACGCCGGGAGCGGTCGGCGGGGCACGCCCCGCTGACCGCGCCGCCCGGCGTCACACCTTGAGCAGCACCTTGGTGCAGTCGTCCTGCTTCTTCTGGAAGATCTTGTAGCCCTTGGCCGCGTCCTTGAGCGGCATCCGATGGCTGATGATGAAGCTGGGGTCGATCTCCCCGCGGCGGATGCGCTCCAGCAGCGGGCGGGTGTAGCGCTGGACGTGGCACTGCCCGGTACGCATGATCAGCGAACGGTTCATGAACGCGCCCATCGGGAACTTGTCGACGAAGCCCCCGTACGCGCCGACCACGGAGACCACCCCGCCGCTGCGGCAGGCCAGGATCGCCTCACGCAGCGCGAAGGGCCGTTCCGTCTCCGCCCGGGCCGCCTGCTTCGCCCGGTCGTACGCGTACACGGCGGTGTTGCCGTGGTGCCCCTCCAGGCCGACCGCGTCGATGCAGGCGTCCGGCCCGCGACCGGCGGTCATCTCGTTGAGGGCGTCGAGCACGTCGGTGTGCTCGTAGTTGAGGGTCTCGGCGCCGGCGTGCTCCTCGGCCAGCCGCAGCCGGTACGGGTACCGGTCGATGACGATCACCCGCTCGGCGCCGAGCAGCCGGGCGCTGGCGGCGGCGAGCAGCCCGACGGGACCGGCGCCCCAGACGGCGACCACGTCACCGTGCTTGATGTCGCACATCTCGGCGCCCATGTAGCCGGTCGGGAAGACGTCGGCGAGCATCACCGCCTGCTCGTCGGGGACCTCGTCGGACACCTTGATCGGCCCGACGTCGGCGAACGGCACCCGGGCGTACTCGGCCTGGCCGCCGGCGTAGCCGCCGAGCAGGTGGGAGTAGCCGAAGATGCCGGCCGGCGAGTGGCCCATGACCTTCTCGGCGACGCCGGCGTTGGGGTTGGAGTTCTCGCAGACCGAGTAGAGGCCGCGCTGGCACGAGGTGCAGTGCCCGCAGGCGATGGGAAACGGCACCACCACCCGGTCGCCGATCCGCAGGTTGCGCACCTGCGGGCCGACCTCGACCACCTCGCCCATGAACTCGTGGCCGAGGATGTCGCCCTTGCGCATGGCCGGGATGTAGCCGTGGTAGAGGTGCAGGTCGGAGCCGCAGATGGCGGTGGAGGTGATCCGCACGATGGCGTCGCGGGCGTTCATGATGGTCGGGTCGGGCACGTCGACGACCTTGACGCTGTCCTTGCCCATCCACGCGGTGGCCTTCATCGTCTGTCCTTTCGTGCCGGCGTTCAGCGACGGGCCGCGGGCAGCGGCTGGGCCGGGCGCTGCATGAGCTGTTGGCGTACGGAGATGCCGTCCGGGCTGCCCTCGGAGCGGACCACCTCGCCGGTCTCCACGACCTGCTTGAACCGGCGCAGGTCGTCGCGGACCTGCTGCTCGGGCTCCTCGCCGAAGAGCTTCGCCACGGCCCGGCCGAGCGCGCCGGCCGGCGGGGCGTAGCGCAGCTGCACCCGGACCTCGGTCCCCCGGTCGCCGGGCGCGGGCACGAACCGGACCCGGCCGGCGTTGGGCACCCGGGCGCCGGGCAGCGACCGCCAGCCGAGCGAGCGGTTCGGCTGGTCCTCGACGATCTCCGCGTCCCACTCGATCCGGCGGCCCGCCGGGCCGCGGGCGGTCCAGTGCGACCGGCGCAGATCCTCGGCGCGTACCGACTCCAGGTGGGACATGAAGCGGGGCAGGTTCTCCACGTCGCGCCAGAACCGGTACGCCTCCGCCGGGGACCGGTTGACGGTGACCCCGAGGTCCATCCGGATCACCCGCCGGCCGGCCCGCCGCGCGCGGACCTGGCGTACGGCGGTGACCAGGTCGACGGCGGCGATGCCGGCGATCACGGCGGTGGTGAGGCCGACCCGGCGGCGGCGCTCGCCGCACCGGTCCGCCCAGGCCCGGCCGAGCAGGGCGAGGTCCGCCGCGTCCCCGGCCACCCGGGTCCACGTCCAGCCGGCCGGCCGGCGACCGGCGATCAGGCCGGCGGCGTGGACCAGTTCGCGGGCCCCCACGACCGGGATCACCGTGCGCGCGACGGGCGAGTCGTCCACACCGGCCAGTCGGGCCAGCGGCCCGGGCGCGGCGATCGCGCCCACGCCGAGCGCCAGGCTGAGCCAGCCCAGCGCCCGGGGTGACGGCGCGGCCGGCTCCGGCCCGTCCAGTTCCGGCAGCAACACCTCGTCGGACCTGTACACGGTCGGCCTCCTCGGCTCGGCGTCGGCAGGCCACCCCGGTCGGAGCGGGCGGCCCGGCGGTGGAAACCGCCACCGTGACGCTATGCCCCCGAATTGACCCATGAACCCCGAATCGAGACAGAACCCCGTTGTGGGCGCGACGCCGTACCGCCGACGGCTCGTCGGATCCTGGCGTGGGGCGGGGACCGTCGCGGCTGACGGCCCCCGCCCGTCGGCGGGATCAGCCGCGGGTGGCGGTCCCGCCTCCGTCCACGTCGGGCGGCTTGTTGCCGCGCGGTGGTCCGAAACGGCCGTTGCCGGACGGACGTCGGAACCGCCGCTACGCGGCGTAGGTCTCGAACTCGGCGACCCTCGGGGTGCCGGCCGAGCCGGTGACGTCGAAAGTGATCTTGCTCAGCGCGGTCGCCGGGAAGGTGATGACGCCCGCTCCGCCGCCGGAGGCCAGGACGGCGCCGGTGTCGTGGTTGACGAGCCGCCAGGACCCGATGTTGCCGATGGCGCCCGCCGCCTCGCGGATGACGACCCTGGACACCCTGGTGGCGGAACCCCACTTGATCGAGATCTGACCGGTCGAGCCGGCCGGCGACCAGTAGGTGCTCATGTTGCCGTCCCGGACGTTGCCGTAGCTCGTTCCGTCGGCCTTGCTGGAGCCGTCGGAGCCGGCCCCGATGCTCAGGTTGGGCCCGCCGGGCTGGGTGGGCGTCGGCGTGGGGCTGGTGGGCGTCGGGCCGGGGCTGGTGGGCGTCGGGCCGGGGCTGGTGGGGGTCGGCCCGGGGCTGGTCGACGTCGGTGCCGGCGTCTGCGGCGAGCAGTTGCCGTCGGACTCCCGCAGGCCCGTGTTGGCGCCCGCCGTCTGGCGGACGACGTCCGGCACGCAGGCGGCCCCGTCGAGGGTGTAGGCGTACGGGATGCTGACGGTGGTGTTGGACTGCGGGTTGGGGCCGGCCGGGTAGTTGTCGGTGCCGGGGCTCGACCAGGTCACGTTGTCGAAGACGTTGCCGGCGACCTGCCAGTAGCCGCGCTCGCTGGTGTAGAAGGTGCCCAGGACGTCCTTGGAGTTGCGGAAGTAGTTGTTCTCCACCTTGGCCTGCCCGCCGGCGCGGGAGTTGATGCCGGACTCGCGGAGGCTCACGTAGTGGTTGTTGTAGATGTGCGCGATGCCGCCGCGCAGCAGGGGCGTGCGGGAGTCGATGTTCTCGTACAGGTTGTGGTGGAACGTGACGAAGCCGTTCGAGCGGTCGCTCTCACTGGACCCGATGAGGCCGCCGCGGCCGGAGTTGCGCAGGATGCTGTAGGACAGGGTCACGTACTGGGTATCGTCCTTCATGTCGAAGAGGCCGTCGAACCCCTCCGACTCCCCGCCCGACGCCTCCAGGGTGACGTGGTCGACCCAGACGTTGCGGACGTTGCTCTCCATGCCGATGGCGTCACCACCGTTGGACGTGGGTGAGCCCGACTTCTTGACGTTCCGGACGGTCACGTTCCGGATGATGATGTTGCTGGCCTCGCGGATGTGGATGCCCAACTGGTCGAAGACGGCTCCGCTGCCGACCCCGATGATCGTGACGTTGCTGATCTGCTTGAGTTCGATCACCCCGTCGGCGGTGCTGCAGCTTCCGCCGGACACCTTGCTGGTGTTGCCGTGGTTGATGGTGCCCGTGACCTCGATGACGATCGGGGTGCTGCTGCTGGCCCGACCGCAGAGGGCCGCGTGGATCGCGGTCCCCGTGGTGGCCCGCACCGTCTGCCCGCCCGCCCCACCGGTGGTCCCACCGTTGCGCGTCGCGTAGCCGGTGGCGGAGCCGGCCGCCGCCGACGCCTGGTGCATCGGCAGCGCCACCACGATCGCGGCCCCGACGGCCGCCGTGGCCAGCGCCGCCTGGAGTCGCAATGCGACTGGTCGTCTCATCCTCGCCTCACCTTCGACTTCGAATGCTGGGGCGCCGGTTCGATCCCGGCCTCGTCGGCGCCGATCACACGTGCCTGGAAAGCGCTTTCCACGACCGAGGATAGGGAGACGTCGATTAATCTGGCAAGGATGTGTCCGGGTTGCGGGTGAATGTCCGACCCGATGCGCGACTCTCCGACGACCGCCGACCGACGGTGCGCGACGTCGCCCGCGCGCACCTGGGCTCCCCCACGATCCACGCACCCACCCGGAAAGACTGGCCTCCCGACGCGGGCGGCCACTCTTTCCGACAGTGCGCCGATCTCGCCCCCGGCACCGCGATCGCGCCCGGCTCGGCGGGTGGTGGCTCCGGGTCAGGCCCGCCGACCGCCGAACGTCCAGAGGTGCACCTCGACGTCGGCGTACCGGTCCGGGGTCAGCAGCGCACGCGCCTCGTCCGGTCCCGCCGCCCTGACCAGCGCCGCCGTGCCCAGCCAGGTGCCCCCGTCGTCGGAGAGCAGCGGCCCGTACGCGATCAGGTCGTCCCGGTCGGCGCTCACGTCGAGGTCGGCGGCCTGCCCCGCGCCGAGACCGAGCACCAGGTACCGGTCACCACCGGTCCGGCCGCCGGGGAAGTCCCACATCGTGCGCCCCAGCGCGTTGTGCCAACGGCGCAGCAGCACGTCGCGGTACGCGCCGGCCTGGTAGTTGGGCTCGTCGAAGGCGAACGCCCGGGCGGCGGCGGCATCGGGCAGGTCGACGATGTGCACGCTGCCGGTCGGCGTCTCCCCGTCGGGGGCGAAGGTCGGGCCGCGGGCGATCAACTCGGCCGCGTACCGGTCCATGTAGGACCAGTGCGCCTCCAGCAACTCGGCGCGCAGTGCGAGGGAATTGCGCCGATCGCGGTGGTAGCAGAAAAATTCCATGCCGCACAGCATGGTCTTCACGCCTGGTGGTGCAAGTGAATAAGCGCGCGGGCAGAGCCCCGGCCAACCGGCCGGGGCTCTGCTGGTCATGTGCCTTTTACGCCGGGGAGAGACCTTCCGCGAAGTCGTAGAGGCTCTTGATGTCGTTGTCGAAGTACGGACCGTCGAATTGGCCGTTGCCCGGATTGTCGCCGTGGCTCACGACGCTGTTGACGTATCCGAGGCCGTTCTGGTCGTTGTATTCCTGGAGCCAGGGTCCGCCACTGGAGCCGTAGGTCATGTTGCACCACATGCGGATCTGCTGGCCGCCGGCGTGCCACGTGCCACTCTGGCAGTAGTACTGGCTCTCGCCGCCGCCGAGGTTCGACGGGTAGCCGAGGGCGGTCATCAAGGAGATGTTGTAGCCCCAGTTCCAGCGCAGTCCGTGGCCACCGACCGTCTCGACGACCTTCAGGCCCCAGTTACCACCGTTGTGCATGATGGCGATGGCCATGTCCTCGTCGTAGCTGCTGCTGTTGGTCCACGCGGTGCGGGCCGTGAGCTGGTAGGCCACGAACGTCCCGAAGGGCCGCGCCCCGTCGCGGTACCGCGGCACGAACTGCCAGTTGCTGTACCACTGCCCGCCGGCGCCCTGGTGCACGCAGTGACCGGCGGTCATGACCAGCCGGCGCTTGCCGCTGGCGACGGCGCTCGCCGAGCAGGAGGCGGTGCCGCCGCTCGGGGTGGTGAAGTAGACCTTGCCGACGACCGCCGACTCGTTGAGCTGGATGCCGACCTCGTCGCCGCTGGCGATGCGCGGTTGCGCCGGTGCGACCGTGCCCGCCGGTCCGTCGGGCTTCGGCGCCCGGTTGGCCGACTCGCTGGCGCCCGGGCGCTTCGCGATGTCCAGGTCGACGGCGCTCGCCATCCGCTCCGCCGTCCAGAACGCGGCGACCTCCTTGGCGATCTTCTCGTTGGTGATCGCGCGGCCGTCACTGGTGCGGGCGGTGGTGGTGGTGTTGCCGTTCCTCTCGACCGTGGTCGGCTTCGCCTCGGCGGCGACCGGTCCGGTCACGACCAGCGCGAGCGCCATGCCGGCCATTGCGGACCAGCGTAGGGTTGGTTTCAAGAGTTGCCCCCTTTTCCTGGGTGCTCCATTCGGGCCACCGAAACGTATCGGCCGATCACTCCGATCGCAATGGAGTGGAATGGCAGGTAATTGACACTGACTCTTTGGTGACCGATAACGTGAGCAGCGCGGCCGCCGACAAAACGTGTCCAGCTCGAACAGATGCTCCGGTATTGCCGCGCAATTCCCAGCGCCGCGAATCCGCGCTTTCGGCCTGAGGGCGTTCGCGCTTGTCGACAGGTGGGAATTGCGATTGCAGCAACCAATCCCCGTCCGCCCGCGAGCGGCGACGGCCGCAGAAGTGCCGGCGCCCGGTCGGCGGGTCAGGCGGACCAGTGTCGCCCTGCCGCGTCGGCTCTGGTCCGACTCCAGGTGGGCGACGGGCGGCCGCACCGGCACATGCGAATTGATCAATGGCTGTAGTGTGGGCCCGTCGTCACATACCCCCGGAAGGGAAGTGGACATGCCCAGGATCACCGTTCGCGTCCTCGGCGCCCTCGGCACGAGCGTGCTCGGCGCGACACTCGGCGTCCTGGCGGTCGCCGCGCCTGCTCAGGCGGCGTCCCGCGATGGAATCTGCGACACCGGCGAATTCTGCTACTACTACAACAGCGACCACGCGGGATCGATCTCCGACCATACCGGCTCACTGGCCGACTACGGCTCGACGCAGCCGGACTGCTACGAGTTCAAGGGCGCCGGCAGCGGCCAGGGCCTGTGCGTCAAGAACAACGCCGCCTCCGCGTGGAACCGCACCGGCAGCACCGTGCGGGTCTACTACAACAGCGACTACAACGGCTCCTACGCCTACCAGGACCTCGCGCCCGGGGCGAAGACCAACCTGAACGCCACGTTGAAGAACAACAACGCCTCCCACCAGCTGCTTTCCGCGGGCGGGGCGACCTATCCGGCCTTGGACGACTACCCGTACAAGGGCCAGAGCACGGGCGTCGATCCGTGGAACTTCTACAAGGGGCAGTGCACGAGCTTCGCCGCCTGGGCGCTGCGGAGCCGGGTCGGCGTGCCCTTCCACAACCAGTACCTGGGCCAGCCGGCGTGGGGTAACGCCAAGGAGTGGGTCGCCGCCGCCGGGCGCGCCGGGGTGCCGGTCTACAACAGCCCGAAGGCCGGCGACATCGCGGTCCGGCTGGGCGGCACCTACGGTCACGTCGCCTTCGTCACCCGGGTTAACTCCAACGGCACCTTCGAGGTCGACGAGTACAACTACGTCTCGGCCGACAAGTACAGCCACCGGACGGTGTCGGTGGGAACGCTCAACAGCCAGTTCTCCAAGTTCATCCGCTTCAAGTGACCTGCTGCCTCGCCTGAGGGTTGCGGGCACGCCGGCCCACCGGGGCGGGCGTGCCCGCCGTCCGGGCGAACGACCGGTCCGCGTCACCGGGTCAGGCCGACCAGCGTCGCCAGGCACGTCACGCCGGCCGGCGCCGGATCCCCCCGGGCGACCTCGGCGACCACCGTACGCGCCAGGAAACTCTCGGTGCTGCTGGTGGATGATCCTGCTATGCGGCGACTGTCGGAGCCCTCCCGCAAGGACACTTCCGCGCGTGCCGCCCTCCGGCTGATGAGGTGGCAGAGTGATCGACCGCGATGAGGCGGCGGCCGTCCCGCCGTTGACGCTGGCTTGGGTGAGTCGGCACCTGGAGGTCGGCGAACGGATCGTCAGGACCGAGCCGCTGCACGGCGGCATCACTGCCGAAATGCGGAGGCTGACCATCGGCGCGCGGGACGGAAGCATCCGTGAGCTGGTGCTGCGGAGCTTCGTGGACCCGTCTGACGCGGGACACGCCGAGGACTGGCTGCACCGGGAGGCCGACGCCCTGTCGCTGCTCAAGGGGACCGCCGTGCCGGCTCCTGAGCTGGTCGCGGCTGATCCGACCGCCGCGGACTGCGAGTATCCATCGCTGCTGATGACACACCTGGCCGGCCGGACGGTCCTCGAGGACGAGGGATTGGAGGCGCGCGTTCCCCTGCTGGCCCGTCAACTCGTGGCGATCCACGCGGTGCGGCCCGCCGAGCGGCCCCGAGAGTATGTGGCGTCGACGACCGCCGACTGCACGGCCCGGCGTGGGGTCCGCGGTTCGCCCAGGCGTATGAGGAGGCCGGCGGGGTGCTGGCCGCGGCCGCGAGCGAGCGGCTGTACTGGCGGGTGCGGGACGCGCTGGCGTGCTCAGAGGAGGTGCAGGTGGTGGCGCGGCCATGGCGAGAGGCGGGGAGGACAGAGCTGACGACGCGAGCCGTGGAGAAGCGGTTGGATGCCTGTGTCACTGCCCTGATGGACGCGCGGGCCTGAGCCACGGCGGCCCCGGCGCGGCCCGGCGGAGGACTCCCTACCGCGGCTCCTGACGTCCGTGCCGGCAATCGAGGCAGGCGGGTGTTCCTGCCCGCGCGTAGCATCCGATCTGTCACCCGTCGGTCGTAGGCTCGCCGGCATGACGACGACAGACACTCGCACGCTCGCCGTGCCCGGCGCCGACCTGGTCTACGACGTACGCGAACCCCTGTCGGCCCCCGGCGAGCACCGCACGCTGCTGATGGTCGGCCAGCCGATGACGGCGGAGGGCTTCGGCGCGCTCGCCGGCCACTTCACCGACCGGACGGTCGTCACCTACGACCCGCGCGGGCTGGGCCGCAGCGTACGCTCCGACGGCCGCTCCGACCACACGCCGCAGCAGCAGGCGGCCGACCTGCACCTGCTGATAGCGGCGCTCGGCACCGGGCCGGTCGACGTGTTCGGCAGCAGCGGTGGCGCGGTCACCGCGCTCGAACTGGTCGCGTCCCACCCCGGCGACGTCGTCACGCTGGTGGCGCACGAGCCGCCGATCAACGCGGTGCTGCCCGACGCCGAGGCCGCCGAGCGCGCCCGGGCCGGTTTCCACGAGGCCTACCAGACGAAGGGCGCGGGCGCCGGCATGGCCGCCTTCATCGCGATGACGTCCTGGCAGGGCGAGTTCACCGACGCCTACTTCGCCCAGCCCGCACCCGACCCCGCGGCATTCGGCCTGCCGAGCGACGACGACGGCTCCCGCGACGACCCGCTGCTGTCGAAGAACTCCTGGGCGATCACCGACTACCGCCCCGACGCGGCGGCGCTCACCGCGGCGCCGACCCGGATCGTGATCGCGGTCGGCGAGGAGACGGCGGGGACGTACACGGCGCGTACGGCCGTCGCCACCGCGGCGCTGCTCGGCCAGGAGGCGGTGGTGTTCCCGAGCCACCACGGCGGCTTCCTCGGCGGTGAGTTCGGTTACGCGGGCAAGCCCGCCGAGTTCGCGGCGAAGCTGCGCGAGGTGCTGGACGCCGGCTGACCGCTGCCGGCGGTGGCAGCCAGACGTCGGGCGCCGCTCAGAGCGCCACGACCGCCGCCGTCTCCGCCGGCAGTTGGATCCGGTCCCGCATCACCGTGACGCCCTCGCCGGTGGCCAGCAGCACCCGCCGCACCACCCCCGGCAGCGAGACGCCCTGCGCCCGCCCGGCCAGGTTCGCCACCACCAGGCACTCGCCCCGGCGCATCACGAGGAACTGGTCGCCGTGGCGGACGTCGACGGCGTGCAGCCGCGGGTCGGACAGGTCGGGCCGGCTCTTGCGCAGCGCGATGAGCCGCCGGTGGAACTCGTACATCTCGCGGTGTTCCGGCTTGTCCAGCTCCGCCCAGTCGAGGCGGGAGCGGACGAAGGTCTGCGGGTCCTGCGGGTCCGGCACCTCCCCCTCCGGCCAGCCGTGCGCGGCGAACTCCCGCTTCCGGCCGGTCGCCACGGCGGTGGCGAGTTCCGGCTCGGGGTGGCTGGTGAAGAACTGCCACGGGGTGCTGGCCGCCCACTCCTCCCCCATGAACAGCATCGGCGTGAACGGCGCGGTGAACAGCAGGGTCGCCCCCACCCGCAGCAGCGCCGGGGAGAGGCTGGCGGAGATCCGGTCGCCGGTGGCCCGGTTGCCGATCTGGTCGTGGTTCTGCAGGTACGCCACGAGGCGGTGGCCCGGCGTGCGCTGCCGGTCCACGGGCCGCCCGTGGTGGCGGTTGCGGAAGCTGGACCAGGTGCCGGCGTGGAAGAAGCCGCCGGTGAGCACCTCGGCGAGGCATTCGAGGGAGCCGAAGTCGCCGTAGTAGCCCTGCCGCTCGCCGGTGAGCAGGGTGTGCAGGGCGTGGTGGGCGTCGTCGTTCCACTGGGCGTGCAGGCCGTAGCCGCCGGCCTCCCGTGGGGTGATCAGCCGGGGGTCGTTGAGGTCGGACTCGGCGATCAGCGACAGCGGCCGGCCGAGGTGGGTGGAGAGCGCCTCGACCTCCACCGCCACCTCCTCCAGCAGGTGGGTGGCGCGACTGTCGGGCATGGCGTGCACGGCGTCGAGCCGCAGCCCGTCGACGTGGTAGTCGCGCAGCCACATCAGCACGCTGTCGACGATGTAGCGGCGCACGCCGTCGGAGTGCGGGCCGTCGAGGTTGACCGTGCGGCCCCAGGTGTTGCTCTGCTCGGTGAGGTACGGCGCGAACATCGGCGCGTAGGCCCCGGAGGGCCCGAAATGGTTGTAGACGACGTCGAGGATCACCCCCAGACCCTTGGCGTGGGCGGCGTCGACCAGCCGTTTCAGGCCGTCCGGCCCGCCGTAGGGCTGGTGCGGGGCATACCAGCAGACGCCGTCGTAGCCCCAGTTGTGTTCGCCGTTGAAGGCGTTCACCGGGAGCAGCTCGATCATGTCGACGCCCAGGTCGACCAGGTGGTCGAGGCGGCCGATGGCGGCGTCGAAGGTGCCTTCCGGGGTGAAGGTGCCGACGTGCAGCTCGTAGAGGACGCTGCCGGGCAGTTGCCGGCCGGTCCAGGCGTGGTCGGTCCACTCGAACGCCGCGTGGTCGTAGAGCCGGCTCGGCCCGTGCACCCCCGCCGGCTGCCAGGCCGACCGGGGGTCGGGCAGCGCCCGCCCGTCGTCGTCGAGGAGGAAGGCGTAGTCGGTGCCGGGGCCGGCGCCGGGCACCTCGACCCGCCACCAGCCGCCCGGGCCGGAGCGCATCTCGTGGTCGGCGACGCCGGGCAGGCGCAGCCGGACCCGGGCGGCCTCCGGCGCCCACACCGTGAACTCGGTCATGACGCAGCCTCCACGGACTCGTTGGTGGGAGCCAGCAGCGCGACGGGATAGGTGGCCAGCAGGTCGGCCAGAGGGGTCTCCCCGCCACTGTAGACCCGGCCCGTGAACAGGTCCGTCATCTCGTGAACGGCAAGTGACACGATCGTGTCGCCCCAGCCGCCGGCGCGGGCCAGGCCGAGCGGCAGCCGGGTGGCGACCGCGACCGCGCCGCCCCGGTCGAAGGCCACCGCGTGCCGGCCGGCGGGCCCGTGCGCGGGCACCGGCCGGTAGCCGGTGAACAGGTCGGGGCGGTCGCGGCGCAGCCGCAGCGTCCGCGACACCACCAGCAGCTTCGCCGCGCCGCTCGCGTCCACCGGCGGGAGCGGGCCGGCGTCGAGGTCGGCCAGGAGCTGTCGGCGTACGGCGAAGTCGACCGGGCGGCGGTTGTCCGGGTCGACGAGGGAGTTGTCCCACAGCTCGGTGCCCTGGTAGGTGTCGGGCACCCCGGGCATGGCGAGCTGCACCAGCTTCTGCCCCAGCGAGTTGGACCAGCCGGCCGGGGTGATCTCGGCGGCGAAGGCGGTCAGCTCGGCGTGCAGCTCCGGGTCGTCGTACATCGCGTCGACGACCTCGTGCACGGCCCGCTCGAAGGCGGGGTCGGGGTCGGCCCAGCTCGTCGACACCGACGCCTCCCGGGCGGCCTTCTCGGCGTACGCGTGCAGCCGCTCCCGCTCGATCGGCCAGGCGCCGACGGCGGTCTGCCAGAGCAGGTGCGCGAAGGCGGGGTCGGGCAGCGGCGCCCGCGCCGTCCACCGGGTCACGAGGTCGGCCCAGCGTCCGGGCAGTTCGCTGAGCACGGCCAGCCGGGCCCGGACGTCCTCGGAGCGCTTCGTGTCGTGGGTGGACAGGGTGGTCATGCTCGCCGGCCAGCGCACCTGCCGGGCGGCGGCGAAGCGGTGGAACTCCGCCGGCGGCACGCCGAAGTGGGCGGGGCTGCCGCCGACCTCGTTGAGCGCGACGAAGCGGCTCCACCGGTAGAACGCGGTGTCCTCCACCCCCTTCGCCATCACCGCGCCGGTGTACTGCGGGAAGCGCTTCGCCAGTTCGTCGTCCGGGTCGCGCAGGCGGCGGGTGAGCGCGTCCAGCGCGGCGGTCAGGTCCGGGCGGCGGCGGCCGGCCTCGGCGCGGGCGGCGGCCAGGTGCCGGGCGCCCTCGGGCGGGTAGCCCCGGTAGACGGCGAAGGCGGCGGCCAGCTCGGCCAGCGCCGCCCGCGCCGCATCGCGGTCGACCTCGGGGGCGAGCGCGGCCAGCCGGGTCAGCTCGGCCGACAGCAGCCGGGTGGCGGCGGCGAGCTTGGTGTCGTGGGTGAGGTCCTGCCAGGAGGTGTGCCGGCCGACGAGGTGGGTGTCCAGGGCCGTGAGGTCGGCCTCGGCGTCGGGGTCGACGAAGAGGCCGCAGACGGCGGCGAGGGCGTCGTAGCCGGTGGTGCCGTCCACCGGCCAGTCCGGCAGCTCCTCGCCGTACTCCAGGATCTTCTCCACCACCAGCCACGCGGTGGGGGCGGCGGCGCGCAGCCGGGCCAGGTAGCCGGCCGGGTCGCGCAGCCCGTCGGGGTGGTCGACGCGGATGCCGTCGACCTCGCCGTCGGCGGCCCAGCGCAGCACCAGCTCGTGGGTGGCGGCGAAGACCGCCGGGTCCTCGACCCGCAGCCCGGCCAGCTCGGAGACGGCGAAGAACCGGCGGTAGGTCAGCTCGGCGTCGCCGCGTCGCCAGGACACCAGCTCGTAGTGCTGCCGGTCGTGCACCTCCCGGGGGTTGCCGTCGCCGGTGCCGTCGGCGACCGGGAAGCGGTGCTCGTGGTAGCGCAGCTCCCCGTCGGCGAGCTTGAGGTCGTCGAGGGCGTCCGGGGCGTCGGCCAGCACCGGCAGCAGCAGCCGACCCCGGTCCCAGTCGATGTCGAACCAGCCGGCGTACGCCGAGTCGCGGCCCCGGCGCAGCACGTCCCACCAGGCGGGGTTGGCGGCGGGCACGGCCACCCCGGCGTGGTTGGGCACGATGTCCACGACCAGGCCGAGGCCGGCCGCCCGCAGGGCGCGCAGCAGCCGCCGCCGGCCGGCCTCGCCGCCCAGCTCGGGGTTGACCGCCCGGTGGTCGACCACGTCGTAGCCGTGCGCGGAGCCGGGGGTGGCGGTCAGCAGCGGCGCGCTGTAGAGGTGTGTGACGCCCAGGTCGGCCAGGTAGTCGGCGAGGCCCGCGGTGGCGTCCAGATCGAAGCCGGGGCGGATCTGCACCCGGTAGGTGGCGCCGACCCGGGGGGCGCCCGGCGCGGGGGTGCTCGACATGTCAGGCCGTCCTCTCCAGCACCACCACGCACCGGTCCGGCACGCCGAGGACGCCGCCGGCCTCGACCACCGTGGTCTTCTCCGGCTCCGGTTCCGCGGTGCTGATCACCAGTTCCCAGCGCTGACCGAACTCGGGGCCGGGCACGGTGAAGTCCAGCGGCGCGTCGTGGGCGTTGAAGCAGAGCAGGAAGGAGCTGTCGACGTGGCGCTGGCCGTACGGGCCGCGCTCGCGGATGCCCTCGCCGTTGACGAAGAGCGCGACCGACCGGCCGAAGTCGTTGCCCCAGTCCTCCCCGGTCATCTCCCGCCCGTCGGGGGTGTACCAGGCCAGGTCCGGCAGGGGCTCGTCGACCTCCCGACTGCGCACGGCGAGGCCGGTGAAGAACCGGCGGCGACGGAACACCTGGTGCCGGCGGCGGAACGCGACCAGCTTGCGGGTGAACTCCAGCAGGTCGGCGTCGGCGTTGTCCCAGTCGACCCAGGCCAGCTCGCTGTCCTGGCAGTACGCGTTGTTGTTGCCGCGCTGGGTGCGGCCCAGCTCGTCGCCGTGGCCGATCATCGGCACGCCCTGCGAGAGCACCAGGGTGGCCAGGAAGTTGCGGCGCTGCCGGGCCCGCAGGGCGCGCACCGCCTCGTCGTCGGTGTCGCCCTCGACCCCACAGTTCCACGACCGGTTGTGGCTCTCGCCGTCGCGGTTGGACTCCCCGTTGGCCTCGTTGTGCTTGTCGTTGTACGACACCAGGTCGGTCAGGGTGAACCCGTCGTGGCAGGTGACGAAGTTGATGCTGTGGAACGGGCGGCGACCGTCGTCCTGGTAGAGGTCGGCGGAGCCGGAGATGCGGGAGGCGAACTCGGCCAGGGTGGCCGGCTCACCGCGCCAGAAGTCGCGCACGGTGTCGCGGTACTTGCCGTTCCACTCGGTCCACACCGGCGGGAAGTTGCCCACCTGGTAGCCGCCGGGGCCGACGTCCCAGGGCTCGGCGATGAGCTTGACCTGGCTGACCACCGGGTCCTGCTGCACCACCTCGAAGAAGGTGGAGAGGCGGTCGACCTCGTAGAACTCGCGGGCCAGGGTGGCGGCGAGGTCGAAGCGGAAGCCGTCGACGTGCATCTCCTGCACCCAGTAGCGCAGCGAATCCATGATCAGCTGGAGCGAGTGCGGGCTGCGCACGTTCAGGCTGTTGCCGGTGCCGGTGTAGTCGACGTAGTAGCGGCGGTCGGACTCGCTCAGCCGGTAGTAGCTGGGGTTGTCGACGCCCTTGAAGCTCAGCGTCGGGCCGAGGTGGTTGCCCTCGGCGGTGTGGTTGTAGACCACGTCGAGGATGACCTCGATGCCGGCGGCGTGCAGCGCCTTGACCATGCCTCGGAACTCCTGCACCTGCTGGCCGAGGCGGCCCAGGGCCGAGTAGCCGTGGTGCGGGGCGAAGAAGCCGATGGTGTTGTAGCCCCAGTAGTTGCGCAGGCCCAGGTCGGCCAGTCGGTGGTCGTGCACGAACTGGTGCACCGGCATCAGCTCGATGGCGGTCACCCCGAGCTTCGTCAGGTGTTCGATCATCGGCGGGGAGGCGAGGCCCGCGTACGTGCCGCGCAGTTCCTCGGGGATGTCGGGGTGGCGCATGGTCAGCCCGCGCACGTGCGCCTCGTAGATCACCGAGTGGTGGTACGGGGTGCGCGGCGGCTTGTCGTTGCCCCAGTCGAAGTACGGGTTGACGACGACGGACTTGGGCATGAACGCGGCCGAGTCCGCGGTGTTCATCCGCGCCGGGTCGTCGTGCTCGTAGTCGTAGACCGCCGGATCCCACCGCACGTCGCCGTCGATGGCCTTGGCGTACGGGTCGAGCAGCAGCTTCGCCGGGTTGCAGCGCAGGCCGTTCGCGGGCTCGTACGGCCCGTGCACGCGGTAGCCGTACCGCTGCCCCGGCTCGACGCCCGGGATGTACGCGTGCCAGACGTACGCGTCCACCTCCCGCAGTTCGACCCGCCGTTCCGTCCCGGTGTCCCACTCGTCGAACAGGCACAGCTCGACCCGCTCGGCCACCTCCGAGAAGATCGCGAAGTTGGTGCCCATCCCGTCGTAGGTGGCCCCCAGGGGGTACCGCTCACCCGGCCAGACCTGCATGTCGCTCCTCTAGTGCGAGATCATGAGCGCGCACCGCACCATGAGCGCACCACACGGCGGGGGCCGGCGGCGCGCGTGCCGGGTATTGCCCCGCCCGATCCGCCGCCAATCCACCCGATCGGCCGACGACCGGAATCCGCCCGACTGAGGCGCTATGGACCTTCGGGTGTCCTCCGTCACCTTGGCCCTTTTCGAGATGCGGGATCGGGCGCGATGCCTTTTGCTTGTTCGCGGGACGCGCACGCGCGTCGTCAGCTCGGCCCGTCGGCCACCCCAACCACTGTTCCGCCGCCATCGTCGCCGGCGCGTTCCACCATGCATGGACGGAGATTGATGTGACCACCCTGCGGGTCGGCGAGCAGACCGCCACCGCCGCGGGCCGGGTCCACCGGCCCACCCTCACCTCCCGGCCCCAGGTCCCGGCGCAGACCGGGCCGGGCACGCCCCCGCAGACCCGCCGCATCCTCATGCTCTCCTGGGAGTACCCGCCGGTGCTGGTCGGTGGCCTCGGCCGGCACGTGCACGCCCTGTCGGTGGCCCTGGCCGCCGCCGGGCACGAGGTCACCGTCGTCACCCGCCACGCCGACGGCGCACCCCTGGAGGAGTACGCCGACGGCGTCCGCGTCGTCCGCGCCGCCGAGGACCCCGTCACCTTCCCCCTGGC
The DNA here is from genome assembly GCF_051386395.1 of Micromonospora sp. URMC 106. Lineage (NCBI taxonomy): Bacteria > Bacillati > Actinomycetota > Actinomycetes > Micromonosporales > Micromonosporaceae > Micromonospora > Micromonospora sp. URMC 106. The sequence continues at coordinate 40,149 of NZ_JBPQTP010000032.1, read as the reverse complement.
CACCTCCTCACTGCTGGCCTGGACCATGGCCTTCAACCACACCCTCACCCGCGCCGCCCTGCGCGCCACCGAAGCCGGCTCCTACGACGTCATCCACGCCCACGACTGGCTCGTCGCCCACACCGCCATGACCCTGCGCGAACACCTCGACATCCCCCTGGTCAGCACCATCCACGCCACCGAGGCCGGCCGACACCAGGGCTGGCTGCCAGAGGAGATGAACCGCACCATCCACGGCGTCGAACACTGGCTCGCCGGCGAGTCCGGCCGCGTCATCGTCTGCTCGGGATACATGCGCGACGAGATCACCGGGCTGTTCGGCGTGCCGGCCGGCCGGGTCGACGTGGTGCCCAACGGCGTCGAGCCGCACCGCTGGCGGGCGCCGGCGGCCGCGGTCGCCGAGGCCCGGGCGCGGTTCGCCGGCGACGGGCCGCTGGTCACCTTCGCCGGTCGGCTGGTCTACGAGAAGGGCGTGCAGCACCTGCTCGCCGGCCTCCCCCGGCTGCGCGAGCGGCACCCCGGCCTGCGCGCGGTCATCGTCGGCGACGGGCCGTACCGCGCCGAACTGGAGGCCGAGGTGCACCGCCTCGGCCTGGCCGGCACGGTGAGCCTTCCCGGCTTCCTGGGCGGCACCGCCCTGCCCGCGGTGATGGCCGCCTCCGACTGCTTCGCGGTGCCGAGCATCTACGAGCCGTTCGGCATGGTCGCCCTGGAGGGCGCCGCCGCCGGCGCGCCCCTGGCCGTCGCCGCGACCGGCGGGCTGGCCGAGATCGTCGAGCCGGGCGTCACCGGGATGACCTTCCGGCCGCACGACCCGGACGGGCTGACCGACGCCGTGCACGCCCTGCTGTCGGACCGGGAGCGGGCCCGCGAGCTGGCCCGGAGGGCCCGCGCCATGGTCCACGAGCGGTACGGCTGGGCGGCGATCGCGCACCGCACGGCGGCCGCCTACGCGGCGGCGATCGCCGGCGGGCCCGCCTTCACCGCCGAGCGGGCGGCGCAGCGGATGGCCCAGGGCCGTGTCCTGCCGCCGATCGCCGACGGCAACCTGCTGGCCGCCGCCGGCCTACGCTGACCGGCACGAAGTTTCGGGTGAGCCGGACCCACCACGCCTCGGGGCGCGGAGGGCTCGGCTCGCCCGGACGTCGGGGCGCGGTCGCTGTGGCCGCCGCCGGGCCGGACGGACGACAGGCCGCCGACCCACACGGGGTCGGCGGCCTGTTCGGGTACGCGGCGGAGGTCAGCGCTCGGAGGACGGGGTGTAGGCCCGCTCCGGGGAGCCGGTGTAGATCTGGCGCGGACGGCCGATCTTGGTCTCCGGGTCGTTGATCATCTCGCGCCACTGGGCGATCCAGCCGGGGAGCCGGCCCAGCGCGAAGAGCACCGTGAACATCTTGGTCGGGAAGCCCATGGCCTTGTAGATCAGGCCGGTGTAGAAGTCCACGTTCGGGTAGAGCTTGCGGGAGACGAAGAAGTCGTCGGCGAGCGCGATCTCCTCCAGCTGCATGGCGAGGTCCAGCAGCGGGTCCGGCTTGGCCATCCGGCCGAGCACGTCCTGGGCCGCCTTCTTCACGATCGCCGCGCGCGGGTCGTAGTTCTTGTAGACCCGGTGGCCGAAGCCCATCAGCTTCACGCCGTCCTGCTTGTCCTTCACCTTGCGGACGAAGGACGCGACGTCGCCGCCGTCGGCCTGGATCTTCTCCAGCATCTCCAGCACGGCCTGGTTGGCGCCGCCGTGCAGCGGGCCGAAGAGCGCGTTCACGCCGGCCGAGACCGAGGCGAAGAGGTTGGCGTTGCTGGAGCCGACCAGCCGCACGGTCGAGGTGGAGCAGTTCTGCTCGTGGTCGGCGTGCAGGATGAACAGCATGTCCAGCACCTTGGCCATCACCGGGTCGACCTCGTACGGCTCCGCCGGCACGCCGAAGATCATCCGCAGGAAGTTCTCCACGTAGCCCAGGGAGTTGTCCGGGTACAGCAGCGGCTGGCCGATCGACTTCTTGTAGGCGTACGAGGCGATGGTGGGGACCTTCGCCATCAGCCGGACCGTGGACATCTCCACGTGCGAGGAGTCGAACGGGTCCAGGCTGTCCTGGTAGAAGGTCGAGATGGCGCTCACGGCCGAGGAGAGGACGGCCATCGGGTGCGCGTCGCGGGGGAAGCCGTCGAAGAACCGGCGCATCTCCTCGTGCAGCAGCGAGTGCCGCCGGATCCGCTCGCTGAACTCGGTGAGCTGCTGCTGGGTGGGCAGCTCACCGTAGATCAGCAGGTAGGAGACCTCCAGGAACGAGGACTTCTCCGCAAGCTGCTCGATCGGGTAACCGCGGTAACGCAGGATCCCCGCGTCGCCGTCGATGTAGGTGATCGCGGACGAGCAGGCCGCGGTGTTGACGAAACCGGGATCGTAGGTCGTCATCCCGGTTTCCTTGAGCAGCTTGCCCACCCCGATGCCGGCGGGGCCCTCGACCGCGGATTGCACCGGCATCGAAAGCTGCCCACCGGGGTGATCGAGCTTGACTTCCGTCATGTGTCCCTCGCTTCGCCGGCAGATCTGCGTTGAATTGCCTTCGCTTTTACCGTAATCGCGGTCGCGGGGATACCGCCCGCCGTGGTTCGGCGGTGAGGCATGCGTCACCCGATTCCCGACCAGCGGGCCGGGAAACCCCCTCGATCCCGGGCACGGCGGAGCCGCCCGTGGGCGCGTGGCCGTGGGAACGCTACCGGTGGGCCGCGCGCGGGGCGCAAACGGCCCGCGGCGGCTCAGGACAGGTCGAGGCGGCGCAGGGTCCCGTCGGCGGCGACCCGGTAGACGTCCAGGCGGTTCGCGCCGGCGCGGAAGAGCCGGTCGTCGTCCAGCAGGGCGGCGAAGCGGCGACCGCCGGCGTCCCGGCCGACCACCGGGACGACCGCCCCGACCCGGCCGTTGACCGCGACCGCCAGCAGCGTGCCGTCGGGCACCTCGTCCGGCAGGTCGCCCCAGACCGCCGCCGGCAGCCGCCCGGTGTCCGGGTCGACGGCCCGGAACGCGGACAGCGCCGCCACCCGGGCGGTGCCGCCGCTCGGGTGGTCGCCGACGGCGGTGCCCACGAGCGGGTGCGGCGCGGGCGGCGCGAGCGGGGCCGGCACGCCGCCGGGGATCGGGGTCGGTTCGCCGGGGCGGTCGTAGAAGACCTTTCCCGTCTCGGCGCGTGGCGCCTGGCGGGCGGACCGGCCGTCGACCCGCCAGGGCAGCCGGATGGCCGCCTCGTCGGCGATGGTGGGCAGCAGGTCGACGTGCTGCCAGTTCCGGTCGTCGACCCGCCCCGCACGCTGCCCGGGGGTCTTGACGAAGGTCGGCACCCAGGCGACCTCGCCCGGGGCGGCCCGGAGGGCGTCCATGCCGCGGCCCTGCGCGCCCTTGGTGAAGCTGACACCGTGGTCGGCGGTGACCACCAGCAGAGCCTCGTCGTAGAGGCCGCGCGCCCGCAGGGTGCGCAGGGTCTCCCCGATCAGCCGGTCGGTGTAGCCGAGCTGCGCGAGGTGGCGCCGCCGGGCCAGGTCCACCCAGCCGTCGCCGTCGTTCGGCAGGTCCCCCGGGGCGTCGTAGCGCGCCCCCGACGGCAGGTACGCCCACGGCGAGTGCGGCATCAACAGGTGCAGGAAGTGCAGCACGGGGCGGGACGCCGGCCGCAGCCCCGCCAGGAAGCTGGTGAACCGGGCCGGCTGGTTGGCGTTCAGGCTGTCCCAGCGGAACTTCGGGTCCGCCGGCACCGGTTCGGCGTCGTCGATGCCCGCCTCGGCGCGGGTCCGTTCCCGGTAGGAGTCCTCCGGGTCGACGTGGCTGTCCACCGGGGCGGCGAGCTGGCGCAACAGCCCGCCGGTCTCCCGGACCAGCACGCCCATCCCCTGCTCGGGGGTGATCGGCGACTCGCAGCGGCTGGGCGGGCAGAGCCGGGTGATGCTCTCCTCGGCGCGGATGTCGTAGAGGCCGCCGAAGGCGGTGAAGAGGTTGTCCGGGTACTGGGAGTAGTGCGGCGCCGCCTCGCGCTGCGGGTACCGGCCGGTGAGCATCGCCGGCAGCGCGTAGGGCGTCCACCCGCCGACCCCGGTGGCGTTGCGGTACCAGGTGGAGCCGGCGGCCAGCTCGGCGAAGTGCGGGAAGCGGGTGGCGTCGATCCGTCCGTCCGGGCCGAGCAGGGAGACCAGCGGGAGCTCGTCGAGGATCAGCAGCACCACCGGCGGGTGGTTGCCGGGCCCGGCCGCCCCGGCCGCGCCGCCCTCGCCGCGCGGCAGCACCACCGTCGAGGTCGGCGAGGCGAACAGGAACAGCCCCACGAACAGCAGCGGGCCGGCCGCGGCCAGCCGCAGCACCCGCCCGGGCGCGCGCCACCGCCGGTGCGCGGCCGCCCCGGCGGCGCCGGCCACCGCCGCCACCAGCAGCAGCGGTACGCCCCGCAGCGGCGTCGCGTGCCGGCCGACCTGCACGGCCAGGGCGGCGAGCAGCAGCCCGACCAGCAGGGTGTGCGTCGCGGACCGGGCGGTCCGCCCGGCCAGCCGGGACAGCGCGGCGAGCAGCGCCACGGCGGCCGTGGGCGCCAGCGTGACCAGCGCGACCAGCAGCAGGATCTCCCGCCGGTCCGCGCGGTGGAACAGGAAGAAGTCGGGGCTGCGGCCGAGGACGTCCAGCAGCGGCTGGGTCACCACGAGCCCGACCAGGCCGGCCACCTCCGCCAGCCGGCCGAGTTCCGCGCGCCGGCCCGGCGACCCGCCGGCACGGCCCCCCGCCGGCGACGGGTCGGCCCGGCCGGTCGGGTTGGTCGGCTCGGACGGCGGCGGCGCGGGCGGGTCGGGCGGTACGGCGGCCGGGTCGGGCGGTACGGCGGCCGGGTCGGGCGGTACGGCGGCCGGGTCGGGCGGTACGGCGGCCGGGCCGGGCGCCGGCGACCGGTCGGCCGGGGTGACGGCCGGCGGCCGGGGCGGATCGGCCGGGCTGCGGGCCGGCTCAGCCACCCGCGACCGCCGCGTAGAGGGTCCGGGTGCCCGAGGGCAGGTCGAGGCGGCGCGTGATCCGGCAGCGGCCGGCCAACAGCCGCTCGAACTCCGCGTGGCGGTAGTCCGGGAAGAGGCCCTCGGGCTTGTTGGCCAGCAGCCGGCGGGCCATCGGGTCCTCGCGGTGGACGAACTCCACCACGATCCGGGCGCCGGGGGCGGCGAGGCCGACGAGCCAGTCCAGCACCTCGGGCAGCGGCACGTTGCGCCCGATCGCCAGGTGGTGCACCACGGCCAGGGCGAGCACCGCGTCCGCCCGGGCACGCCCGGCGAACGAGGCGCGCTCGACGCCCCGCCAGCCGCCGCCGGGGGACGGGTCGGCGAGGTCCATCACCAGCGGCAGGATCCGCCGCTCGCCCTCGGCGCGCAGCGCGCGGTAGAGCCCGTCGACCACGGCGGGGTCCTGCTCCACCGCGACGACGTAGTCGGCGTGCCGGGCGGCGAGGCGGGCGTACCGGCCGTCGTTGGCGCCGAGGTCGAGCGCCAGACGGGGGCGCGGCGGGCCGGCCAGCGCCTCGGCGACGAAGCGTTCCTTCGCGGCCCGGTCGTCGGCCGTGTACGCGCAGGTGCGCTGGTAGTCGACCCAGTGGCTGGCGGTGGGGCGGTGCTCCAGCCGCCGCACGAGCTTCTCGATCCCCCGCACGGTGGCCAGCGCCAACTCCCGGGAGTAGCCGGCCGCCCGCAGCTGCGACCGGACGTCGGCGGTGCTGGCGCGGGCGTTGCGGCGCTGCATCGCGTCGTGCAGGTGCACGTGGCTGGGCACGCCGGGCAGCAGCCGGCGGGCCCCGCCGAAGAGCCGGCGCATCTGGTCGGGCTCGATGCCGTCGACCCGGGCTCGCAGCCAGGGCTGGAAGTCCAGCCCGAGGTGGGCGCCGAGCAGCAACGGGTAGAGCAGGGTCTGGCAGAACTGCCGGTATCCGGCCCAGGGCTCGCCGTCGCGTGCCGGGGTGAACGAGCCGACGTCGATGAAGACCGGCTCCGTCCCGCGCCACTGGAGGTTGTAGGCCGAGCCGTCCTTGGTGGTGAACCCGGCCGGCAGGGCCGCCCGCAGGATCTCCAGGTGCAGCAGCGCGGCGTCGCGCAGCATGGCGAAGGACCACTCGTACGGGTGGGAGACGAACGGGATGCGCTCGTGGCGGAGCACGGCGGCCCACCGGGTGGCCGAGGGCACCCGCGCCGGCTCGACCGGCTCGGTGCCGCAGACCTTGCCGGCGGCGAGCAGCGGCGGGAAGAAGTCGGTGGCGGCCAGCGCGCGCCATTCCCGGGCGGCCCGCTCGTCAAGCCCGCGCAGCACGTCGTCGCCGAGGTGGAAGACCCGGTTGGCCGGGTCGCGGAACGACCCGGGATCGGTGCGCAGGCCGGTGTGGGGAGTCGCCATGGCCGGGGTCAGCGCTGGTCGGTGGGCTGACGGCGGAACTTGTCGACCAGCCGCCGCCAGTAGAGCTTGGCCGCCACGGCGGCGCCGGCCACCCCGCCGACCACCGCCTGCACGATCAGGCTGCCGGACCCCGCGTCCAGGTAGGCCAGGTGTTCCACCGACCGCTCCTTCCCTCGCCGTTTCGACACCGACGCACCCGACCGCACCCACTGAGGGATTTGACCGGAAAGTCGGACTTGTCTGACACCGTACGCCGATCGTCTCCACCGTGAAGGCGACACCGGACCTTCCGTCCGGCGTCCGTTTCGTTCAAGACGCGCGGCCGGGGCGCCCCCTACCGTCGACGCCATGACTCCGACACTGGACCTCGTCGGCATGGTCAGCAGCGACCTGCCGCGCTCACTCGCCTTCTACCGCCGGCTCGGCCTCGACATCCCGGCGGAGGCCGACACCCAGCCGCACGTGGAGGTCGCCCTGCCGGGGGGCCTCCGGCTGGCCTGGGACACCGCCGACACCGTCCGCTCCTTCGACCCGGACTGGAAGCCCGGAGGCGGCGGCGGAGCCACGCTCGCCTTCCGGTGCGCCGACCCGGCCGAGGTGGACCGGCTCTACGCGGAGCTGGTGGCCGAGGGCCACGAGGGCCACCTGCCCCCGTGGGACGCCTACTGGGGCCAGCGGTACGCGGTGGTGCTCGACCCGGACGGCAACGGCGTGGACCTGTTCGCCCCGCTCGCGCAGGGCTGAGCCGATCCACCCGCCACGCGCCACGGAAGCCCCGCCACCCGCGCGGCGCGCCGCTGGCCGGGCCACCCGCTCGCGCGGTTCCGCTGGCGCGCTCAGCGGGCCAGCAGGACGGTCGGCGGCACCCCGGCCAGATCCCGCACGTCCCGGGTGAGGTGGGCCTGGTCGGCGTACCCGCAGCGGGCCGCGACCTCGGCCAGCGGCGTGCCCGCGCGGGCCAGCGCCAGGGCGCGGCGCATCCGCAGGATCCGGGCCAGGGTCTTCGGGCCGTACCCGAACAGGTGCCGGCTGCGGCGGTGCAGGGCGCGCGGGTCCAGGCCGACCTCGGCGGCGGTCGCGGCCACGGTGGCGCCCGCGGCCAGCGCGGCGGCGATCCGGACGCCCACCGGCTCCGGGCCCCCGACCGCCCGCAGCCGCCCCACGGCGACCTCCGTCAGCACGGCGGCCGGGGCGGCCTCGGCCCGCTCGGCCAGCCGGTCGACCTCCCGGTCGCCCCACAGGTCCGCCAGGGGGATCCGCCGGTCGCGCAGCTCGACGGCGGGCACGCCGAGCACCGCCGGCCCGACGCCGGGCGGCAGGCGCAGTCCCACCCACCGCTGCGCCGGCCCGCCGCCGCTCAGGTGCGCGGTGCGGTCCGGCCCGGCCACCAGCAGGCCCGAGCGGCTCGTCCAGAGCAGGTCGACGCAGCCGTCGGGGAGCACCCTGGTCGGCGCGGCGCCCGCCCTCGTCGTGCTGCTCCAGAGCACCGCGCCGGCAAACCCGGCGGGACGTTCCCGGTACATGCCGCCCAGCCTGCCACGGTCGGGCTAGCCTCCGGTTGTGCGATGGTCGGTGCTGGACGCTCCACTCGACTCCTCCGGTCGCGGCCGGGGCGAGCGGTGGGCGCCCGCGGCGCTGCGGTCGGCCGGGCTGCTGGGCCGGCTGGGCGCGGCGGACGCCGGCGCGGTCGACGCCCTGGTCACCGATCCGACCCGGGACCCGGACACCGGCGTGATCGGCGTCGACCAGGTGCGCCGCGCCGGCCGGGCGATCGCGGTCCGGGTGACGGAACTGCTCGGCACGGGACGGCACCCGCTGATCCTCGGCGGCGACTGCGCGATCCTGCCGGGCACGCTCCAGGGACTGCCGGCCGGCTTCGACCTGTGGTTCCTCGACGCCCACCTGGACTTCGAGGACGGGCGCACCTCGCCCACCGGCGAGGCGGCGGACATGGACCTGTCGATCGTCACCGACCACGGCCCGGCCGGCCTCCTGGACCGGGAGGGGCCGCTGGTCGATCCCGACCAGGTGCACGTGCTCGGCCACCGTGTGCCCGACCGGGACACCGCGGACGGGATGGAGGCCGTCCGGGTCGACCCGGCCGTGCACCGGGTGCCGGCCGACCGGCTGCGCGGGCCCGACGCGGCGGCGATGGGCCGGGCCCTGGCCGTCGGCACCACCCCGGCCTGGCTGCACCTCGACCTCGACGTGCTCGACCCGCTCGTGCTGCCGGCGGTCAGCTACCCGGAGCCGGGCGGCCTGGACTGGGACGACCTGACGGCGCTGGCCGGGCCGCTGGTGCGCTCGGGCCGGCTGCTCGGGATGAGCGTCACGGACTTCAACGCCGACGAGGACCCCGACGGGCGCCACGCGGAGCGGATCGCGGCGGTCCTCGCCGAGTTGCTGTCCGACTGACCGGGCGGAGCCCGGCCACACCCCGCCCGGCGGGGTGTGATGTCAGTAGGCGCCGGAACGGAAGACGATCGCGGCGCCGAGTGCCTCGCTGGCTGGTACGACGATCTCACCCGCCCGGGGCTTGGTGTGTGACACCCCGGTCGCCCTCAGGTGGTCCTCGGTCTGGGCGATGTCGTGTACCGCGATCGTGTAACCGACGAAGGCGGGCACGGCCGGCGGACGTTCGCCCGGCAGCAGGCCGGGCACCGCCGAGGCGGCGACCAGGGTGACGGTGGCGTCGTCGAGGTCGAAGGTCGCGGTGGCGCCTTCGCGGTCGGCGGCGCGGCCGAGATACGTCTCGTAGCGGCGTGCTGCCTCGGGCAACTCGTCGTCTGCCACACCCAGCACGCAGCCCACCAGATCGACTGCGCCGTTGGCGTGCGCCGGCTGCTGCTGCCCGTCGAGAGCGGTGTTTTCGGCGATGCCGATCCTGCCCTCTGGTAGCCGGCCGGGTGGCGCGCCCGGGTCGGCACTGTCGATCTCCAGGTAGCGGGCGGGAACCATCCGAGTGCCGTCGGCGGTTTCGACCGGACGTTGTATCGCGTGCACGCCGCCGTGGCCGACGCCGGCGGCGCCGAGTCGGCTGGCGGCGGCGTCGATGTCGGGCGAGTCGAAGATGAGGATGTGCATGCCGGGGAACCGGTCGAGGCAGGCGGTGAGGTTCACGGCGGCGCCACGGACGGCGGTCAGGAGCCCCGGCAGTTTGTCGTCGGGAACGTCGAGGGGAAGCGTGCGGGCTCCCGCCGGGATCGGCTGACCGTCCTTCACGACGGTCACGATCTCGACGAAGTTGCGGCGGAGGTAGATGTGGGTGTTCGCCGCGCCGACCGGACGCGCCGGGGCTCCCGGGGTGGTGGGCAGCGTCGGACAGGCCGGCGGCGGCACGACGAAGCCGAGCCGCCGACAGGTCTCGACAGCCGCGGTCATGTCTGCCACGACCAGGCCCACGTGGTGCAGGCCGCTGATGTCCTTGCCCATGACTGTCACCTCTCGTCGGTCGACGCGCCGTACGCGGCGCGGCGGTAGTCGTCGGTGTGCCGGTCGAAGATGGCGATGACCGGCGGCGCGGCGGCGGCGAACCGTGCCGGTGGCGGCGGCTGCGCTGGTTCGAACGCGCGGCACAGCGTGTCGGCCAACTGGTCGGCCTTGTCCTCAAGCGCCAGTTCGACCTCGGGGGAAAGGAAAGGCTCGATGCCGAAGAACCCGAACATGACCGCGGGCAGGGTGTAGTCCAGACCGTCCGGCCGCAGGTCCGCCCGCAGCAGGCCGTGACCGGCCAGGACCTCCAGGTAGTCGCGGGAGGCCAGTAGTTTGGCGCTCTGCAGCGGCCGACGGGCGGGGCTGGACAGGAACCGGTCCAGCATGTCGGTGTCCCGCGTGAAGATCGCGCGCAGGACGGGGCGCGACATCGCTTCCAGGAAGAACCGGCGCAGGTACCGGTGGAGCGCGATCTCTTTCGGGTCGTCGCGCATCGCGGTCACCACCGCCGTGAGCATCGCGACCGCCTCCCGCGCGCCGACGGCGAGGAACAACTGCTCCCGGCTGCGCCAGTGCAGATAGACGGTGCCCTTGCCGACGCCGGCGTGCCGCGCGATCTCGTCGATGGTCACCCGTCGGTATCCCCAGCGCAGCAGCAGGTCCTTCGCCGCATCCAGGATGCGGTCGGCGCGATCCGTCCGGCCCGGTTGCCGCTCCGCCATGGAACCCCCTCGTGACTGATGACCAAAATAGCATTCTGGTCATCAGTCACGAGAAACGGCCTGATCCCTCGACACGCCGACCTGACAGACCGTGGCCGGGGTCGGACTCGACCCGGCGCGACACGTGGGCCACGCCGGCCGGCGCCGCGACCGTCCACCGGGCGGTCTCCCGCACCCCGGACAGCGACGCCGGTCAGCGCGGGCCGGACGATCTCATTCGGTCATGCCCACCGGGTAGGTGTGCACGAAGCGCATCGTCCACGTGCCGCCGCCGACCGGGTGCTCCCGCTCGTAGAGGTGGTCCGGGCCGCCCGGGCCGGCCGCCCCGGCGCCGTCGGGATGGCGCAGGACCCAGCGCGCCGGCGGGGCGCCGTCGGGCTCGGCGGGCAGCGCCCGGACCAGGTCGTGGGCCGGTCCGCCGACGAAGCGTACGGTCACCTCGCCCATCCCAGGCACCTCCCCCGCTCCCGGGCCGACAGCGGCCCCGGCTCGCAAGCTACCGCAGCCAGCGTCGGCACCGCCCGGATCCGGCCCCGGTTTGCCCTGATCGGAGGCCGGGTACCGGCAGCGGAGGACGACACCACGGGCGCCCCGGGACGGGCGGGACGGAAGACGAGGAGCGGTCGATGAGGACGCTGGACGGGCGGTACCGGCTCGAACAGCGCATCGGCATCGGCGGCATGTCGGAGGTCTGGCGGGCCCACGACGCGGTGCTGGACCGGCCGGTCGCGGTCAAGGTGATGTCCCCCGGGCAGGAGGGGCAGGACACGTCGGTCGAGCGGATCCGCGCCGAGGCGCGCTCCGCCGCCCGGCTGGTGCATCCGAACGTGGCCAGCGTGCACGACTTCGGCACCTGCTCGACGCTGCCCGGTGGGCAGGTGCCCTACATCGTGATGGAGCTGGCCGAGGGCGAGACGCTCGCGGCGCACCTGCGGGTCGGGCCGCTGGACTGGCGGATCGCCGTGCGGGTCTGCGCCGAGGTCAGCGCCGCCCTGGCCGCGGCCCACGCGCACGGCATCGTGCACCGCGACGTGAAGCCGGCGAACGTCATCCTCACCCCGTCCGGCGTCAAGGTGCTGGACTTCGGCATCGCCACCCCGTCGGGCACCCCGGACCGGTCGCCGGAAGGGATCGTGGTGGGCACGCCGGCGTACCTCGCGCCGGAGCAGTTGGAGCGGGCGCCCGCCACCCCGGCCGCCGACATGTACGCCCTCGGCGTGCTGCTCTACTACTGCCTGAGCGGGCGGCTGCCGTACCAGGCGGGCACCACGACACAGCTGCTCGGCGTGCGGCGGCGGCAACCCCCGCAGCCGCTGCCGGAGATCGACGGGCTGCCCCCGGAGGTGGCCGACCTGTGCGCCCGCTGCCTGGCGGACGACCCGGCCGAACGGCCGACCAGCCTGGTGGCCGCCCTGCTGCTGGCCGAGGCGGTGGACGCCCGGGTGTACGTGCCGATGCAGCAGCGGATGGCGCCCCGGCAGCGGGGCGGCGCCGTGTCCCCGTGGACCGAGCGGGCGGCGGCCGAGGTGACCGAGGCGGCGCCCCTGCCTCCCGCCCACGCCGGCTGAGCCGCCGGGCGGCCCGCGTCCCGTGCCGCCCGCCGGCGGCACACCCCCGCTCCGGCCGTCGGCTGCGGTTTCACGGCCCGGGGGCCGGGTAGCCGGGCCGGTGAGTGAACGGGAGGAACGCGATGCCGGAATCGAGCTCCTGGCTGAACGAGACGGCCACCGCGACCGCCGAGGGCGGCCACGTACGCACCGACGACGGGGGGCTCTCCACGGCCCTGGCGTCCCCGCTGGCACCGCACTGCTCGGGTCTGACCCCGGAGCAGTTGCTCGCCGCCGCCTTCGCGTCCTGCCTGCACCACGCGGCGGTGGAGGCGGCCGGTGAGATCACCGACGAGGCGCACACCGTGCAGGTGCGGGCTGAGGCGAAGCTCGGGCGCGACGACGACGGCCGGTACCGGGCCGACGTGCACGCCTCCATCTCGTCGGCCGGGCTGAGCCGCCAACAGCTGGCCGAGCTGGTCGAGCACGCGGATCGGCTGTGGCCGTTCTCCAGCGGCGACGCCAGCCGGCACCGGCTCACCGTGACACCGGCGGAGAACGGCCGGCACTGACCGCCGGGCGATCGGCCCGGCCGCTGCGGACCGGCCAGGTCGGCGGGCAGGACCGGCCGGCGGAGGGGCTCCCCGGCTGCGCACCTGGACGGACCGGCCCGACGGGCGTCGACGCCGGGCGGGCCGGCCCGTCGGGGGCGCGCTCGCCACCGACCCGGTCCGGTCCGGCCGGGCTCAGGTCACCCCGGCGGCCGATCGGCGGGTGGTCCCGCGGCCGGTGGCGCATGGGCCGTTCGGGGGAGCGGAGACGGCGGCCGCCATCCTTGCCCCAAGATCGACTCTTCGCCCGTTTGCAGACCCTTTAACGGATATGAGGGAAAGAATAGACACGGGAGGAACGTGCGGCTGATGATCGGCCGGGCGTAATGGGGCTGCGGATCGGCGCAAAATGTGGCGCATGCCACCAACCGCGCCGATGGCAACGGGCGCTCCTCTTTCTAGCCTCGGCGGGTGCACCCCGACGACCCCCTCGACCAGAAGCTGACCCAGGACCGGCCGGCCACCGCTGCGGCCGATCCCGCCTCAACCGAACGGACGATCGGCCGTCATCGCGCCGCGGAACGGCCCCGTCGCGGCGGCCGGGCCCTGCTCGCCTCGACCCCCGTGCGGGTCGCCCTCGCGACCGGCGTGACCTGCTGCCTCGGCGCGGCTGCGTTCGCCGGCACCCGGGCCGACGACACCCCGCGGGAGCCCGTGGCCGAGGCGGTGGCCGAGCGGGCCGCCACGGACGAGCGCGCCTCCCGGTCGCTGGACCGGGCCGCCTCCCCCGCCCCCGCGGTGAGCCCCAGCGCTACCCCGAAGCCGACCCCGTCGGCCACCCGCAAGGCCCCGCGCAAGCCGGCCAAGCCGGCCCGCCCGCGCCCGGTGGCCGGGCTCACCCAGGCCCAGATGGACAACGCCAAGATCATCGTCGACGTGGGCGTGGACCTGAAGATGCCCCGGCGCGCCATGGTCGTCGCCGTGGCCACCGCCATGCAGGAGAGCAACCTCTACAACCTGGCCAGCGACGTGCTCCCGGAGTCCCGGCAGTACCCGCACCAGGGCAGCGGCTCGGACCACGACTCCGTCGGCCTGTTCCAGCAGCGCCCGAGCAGCGGCTGGGGCACCGTCCGCGAGCTGATGCGCCCCGCGTACGCCGCCCGCGCCTTCTACGAGGCGCTGCGCGAGATCCCGGGCTGGCAGGAGATGAGCGTGACCGCCGCGGCCCAGGCCGTGCAGGTCTCCGCCTTCCCCGACGCGTACGCCCGGCACGAGGGGCGGGCCACGACGGTCGTCGCCGCGCTGACCTGACGACGGTCGCGCACTCGGGTCAGCGGATCCCGGCCCGGCCGCCCGGCGGCTCGCTCGACGCCTCGGCCCCGCCCCGGGCGGCGATCCGGGTCGCCGGCACGCCGGCACCGGTCACCCCGGCCGCGGCGGTCGGGGTGTCGGCCGGCACCGGCTCGGCGATGAGCCCGCTGAGGATCTGGTCCACCCGGGCCTCGCGCCGCCGTCGGACGTAGAGCGCCGCCTCGAAGTCCCGGCGGGCCTGCACCGCCTCGGCGTAGACCCGCTCGCGCACCTGCCGGGCCTCCTCGCGGGCCGCGTCCAGCTCGAAGCGCGCCTGCGCCAGGATGTCGGCCGCCTCGCGCTCGGCGTCGTCGACACCGCGCCGCCCCACGTCCCGGTCACCGAGGTCCAGCCGCTTGAGCAGGCCGCACAACGCCGTCGCCTCGTCTCGGATCTCGTCCCACTCCCGACCGGCCCCGGCGGCGCCCTCCGCCCGGGCCGCGAGCCGGGTCAACCGGATGCCGAGCTGGTCCAGGCAGGAATCGACCTGCCGCTGGTCGTAGCCGGTCTCAACGACGGAGAACCTCATACTGTCGCCCCCCAGGCAGCTGGTATTTCTTCCCCACCTGGATCCTCGGCGCTGGCGGCGACCGCCGAGGAGGTTCCGGAAAAATGTTCAGCATGCGAGCGCCGACCGGGTCCGGGGCGCCCGCGGGGTGTCGACAGGCGGCCCGGCGTGGACAATGCGGCCGGGGGCCTACCGGCGGCGGCGACGCCTCAGGAGCGCTTCGGGAGCACGACCACCCGGCCGAAGAACTCGTCGATGCGGCGCACCACGTCGTTGAAGTCGTCCAGGTCGATCGGCTTGGTGACGTACGCGTTGGCCTGGAGCGTGTAGCTGCCCACGATGTCCGTGTCGGCGTTGGAGGTGGTCAGCACGACGATCGGGATCGTCCGCAGGTCCTCGTCACCCTTGACCGCGCCGAGCACCTGCCGCCCGTCCATCCGCGGCATGTTCAGGTCGAGCAGGATGACGTCGGGGCGCCGGGCCTCGGTGTGCCGCCCCTCGCGACGCAGGAACTCCATCGCCTCCTGGCCGTCGCTGACCACGTCGATGACCTTGTCGACGTCGGAGTCCGCGAGGGCCTCCTCGATCATCAGCACGTCGCCCGGGTCGTCGTCCACCACCAGGATGCGAACCGGACTCGGGCTGTCTGCACGCATCACTACCTGCTTCGTGTCGGCGGAACGGAGGGCGGCGAGCCCCTCGATGCTGGCGGGAAAATCTAGCCCATCAACCGGCGGCCTGCGCCGTCGGGTCGGCTATGTCGGGTTCATACCTCAGCACCTCGGCCAGCCCGGTGACCTGGAGCACCCGGTCGACCCGGCCGCTGGCCCCGGTCACCCGCAGCCAGCCGCCGTCGGCGGCGACGCGGTTGTCACCCCGGACGAAGGCGGCGATCCCGGTGGAGTCGCAGAAGACCAGCTCGGTCAGGTCGACCAGCAGACGCCGCTCGCCGCCGTCGACGATCCGGTCGATCACGGCGTTGAGCTCGGGTGCCGTGCTCAGGTCGAGTTCGCCGGCCAGGTGCAGGCAGGTCCCCCCGCCCGGGCGATCGGTGTACGTGACGGTGAACGTCACCGTGGTCCCCTCCGCTCCACCGCAGGCGGATGCTTGCAGTGCAGCAAGTATAAGCAAGGGCTTCGGCCGGTCGACACCGGCGCTCACCGCGTGCCGGGGCCACCCCGCGCCGCCACGGACGAACGGGCCGCCTCGAGGAACCGCGCGGCCCGGGGGAAGTCGCGCAGGACCTGCCCATAGTGTTCCAGAGTCAGTCCCAGCGCGGGGGCCGGCACCCCACGACTGGTGAGGATCTCCACCATCCAGTCGACGAACTCGGTGAAGAGCGAGCCGTCGTCGACGTACAGCGCGGCGGCCAGGAAGTCCACGATGTAGCCGAGGTCGCTGACGGTGGAGTCCAACTGCGCGGACGTGTAGTCGCGCGTCGCCGGGGCCCGTTCCCGCAGGTCCGCCAGCGCCCCGTCGATCAGCTCGCCACGCCGCTTCACCAGGCTGGTGTACTCGTCGTCGGCCAGGTGGGACAGCTTTGCCGGCGGGGTCCGGCGCAGCGCGCGCTCGTCGGCGACCAGGTCGGCGGCGGCCGGGGCGTCGGGCGCCCAGGCCACGCCGAGCCGCCGCGCCCAGCGCCCGTCCGCGCCGAAGCCGCGGCCCCCGACCACCACCGGCACGTCCGAGCGCCGGCACGCCTCGATCATCCGGTGCGCGTGCGGCAGCCGCATCGGCAGCGCGCAGGCCAACGCGACCGCGTCCGCGTCGTGCCGGTGCAGGAACGACACCAGGTGCGCGGCGGGGACGCTCGCGCCGAGGAAGGTGACGTGCCAGCCCCGCAGCCGCAGCACCTCGGCGACCAGCCGGGGCGGCAGGGCGTGCCACTCGCCGTCCATGCACGCCACCACGACCCGGCCCCGGGTCGGGCGCGGGTTGGCGTACGCGGCGATCGCCGCCACCACCCGCTCGCTGATGTGCGTCGCGGCGTGCTCCTGCGCGACGCTCCACTCGTTGCGCGCCCACCGCTCCCCCACCTCGGCCTGCGCCGGGGCGACCAGGTCGAGCAGGACGCGCTCGGCGGGCACGCCGGCCTCGAGCAGCCCCACGGCCACCTCGATCGCGCCGTACTCGTCCGCCTCCTGAAGCTGGTGCAGGTAATCGAGCCAGGCGCCCGCCGGGGTGGCCTCGGTACTGGGGGCGGTCACGCTCGCGTCTCCCTGGCGTCGGTGGTGTGGGGCGGGGTCGGCACGGCGTGCAGGTGCCGGGGCGTGCGCCCGCCCGGGCCCGTCGCGCGCAGCGCGAGCACGGCGATGTCGTCGTGGTCGCCGTGGGCCAGCCAGTCGCAGGTGACCTGCTCGACGCGCTCGGCCAGGGCGGGCGCGGGCATCCGGTGGCAGTCGGTGAGCGCGTGGACGAGTCGCTCGCCGCCGAACTGCTCGTCGCCGCGGCGGCCACCGCGCGCCTCGGTCACCCCGTCGCTGTAGAGCAGGCAGGTCTCGCCGGGCTCCAGCCGGACCGTCACCTCCCCGATCCGCGGGTCGGGGACCACGCCCACCAGCATGCCGGACAGCGGGACGGTCTCCACCTCGCCGGAGTCGCGCAGCACCAGCGGCGGCAGGTGGCCGCCGCCGGCCATGGTCAGGGTGAGGCCGCCCTCGCGCTGCGGCCGGACCACCCCCAGCACCATGGTGGCGAAACGGCCCTGGCCCTGTGCCTGGGTGGTCTCCAGCAGCGCGTCGTTGAGCAGCTTCAGCAGCCGCCCGGGGTGCGACTCCACCCGGTGCAGCGCCTGCAGGCACTGGCGGAGCTGGCCGGTGAAGACGGCCGCCTCGACGCCCTTGCCGGAGACGTCGCCGAGGAAGAAGACCGAACCGCCGTCGGGCAGCCGGTGCGAGCCGTAGAAGTCCCCGCCGATGCGCAGCCCGGCCTGGGCCGGCCGGTAGGCGGTGCCCCACTGCACCCCGGCGGCCTCAGCCGGCTCCACCGGCACCAGGCTCGCCTGGAGGGTGTCGGCCACCTCGGCCTGGTCGCGGTAGAGCAGCGCGGCGGTCAGCGCGGCGCCGGCCCGCGCCGCGAAGGCCCGGACGAGCTCGGTGTCGGCCTCGTCGTACCAGCGGGTGGCCCGCCGCGCGACCAGCAGCACCCCGACCGGGGCGTCCCGGCCGGGCAGCGGCACCACCCGGGCGCAGGCGTCGGCGGCCGTCAGGCCGGGCAGCCAGCCGGCCGTCACCGCCTGCTCCACCAACCAGTCGAGGGTGTGCGGCTCCCCGCCGTCCAGCCCCTCGGCGATCGCCGCGGGCAGGTCGACGGCGGGCAGGGCGCCGCTGTCCACGGCGGGGGCGTCGTCGTCGGCGCGGGTGCCCCGCCACCAGCGCGCCCGCCCCGCGCGGGGCGCCAGCACCAGCACCGCCACCTCGGCCAGGGTCGGCACGGCGAGTCGGACCACCGCCGCGGCGGCCCGGTCCGGGTGCAGCGGGTTGCCGAGCTTCTCGCCGACCACGGCCAGGAACGCCGAGCGGGCCCGCTCGGCCAGGAGCGCGTCGGCGCGCGTGACGCTCTCGGTGACGTCCTCCACGTACCAGCAGCAGCGGGCGGCCGACAGCGAGACCTGCCGGGCGCGCAGCCGACGGCCGTGGTGGGTGAGGTCGCCGACGGTGAGCCCCGGGATGCCGGCCGCCGCGAGCAGTTCACCGGGGACGACCTCGGGCAGCAGCCGCCGCGCCACCGGGCTGACGTGCCGGACGACGCCCTGCGCGTCGCAGACGACGAGACCCTCGCGGAAGTGCTCGACGACCTCGGACCAGTCCGGCGTCGCGTGCTCCAGGTCGGGGGCGAGCGCGGACAGCGGGGCTGTCGGGCGGGCGGGCGCGGCGGCGGGCCACGCCGGAGCCCGTGCGGCACTCGGCGTGGGGATCCGTCCGTCGCCGGGATCCGAGCCCCGGACGTCGGCAGCAGTCACCAGCTAAGCCCCACTCCTTGTCGACACTTGTGTCGCGCCGGAAGCGGCGCTCACGGTCACGTCTCCCCGCCCACCCTACGCCGGTGCGCCGGCACCGCCACCTGACGGCCGCGGAGGCGCAGCGGCGGGTGCGTACCCGGCGGGGCCAGCCGGGGATTGTTACGATTCCCTCGCCCCTGCCCGACCGGCAGGCTGCGGAAAGGCGTGATCGTGCTGTCCCATGGGAGGCCACCCGAGGCGACTCCGTTGATCATGACCGTCGACCGGTCGGATCCGGACGCACCGCTCATCCGGGTCGGCGGTGACTTCACCTACACGACCGCCGCGCCCCTGCGGGCCGAGGTCGACCGGCTGCTCGCGGACGCTCCGCCCGCCCTCGTGCTGGACTTCGGCGACCTGCTCTTCATCGACAGCACCGGCCTCGGCGTGATCGTGCACGCGTGGCGCGAGGGGCAGCAGGGCGGCACCGCCCTCCAACTGCGCGGGGTGCCCCGCTTCCTGGCCACGATCCTCGACCTGACCGGCGTCGCGGGCCTGCTCGCCCGGCCGCTCGGCGACAGCCTGGCCGCGCACCCCGGCCCCGCCGGCCCCGCCTGACGCCACGCGGCCCGTCCCCGGGTTTGCGTTCCGGGCCCCGGCTGCGAACATGGAGGGATGGCAGCCCAGCTGTTGACCATCGACGTGGCTCGGCCCGACGCCGGTCGCGTCCGGCTCCGGCTGGCCGGTGAACTCGACTTCGACACCGCTCCCGAGCTGATCGCCACGGCCGCCGAGCTGCGCCGGGACGGCTGCGACGAGCTCCTGATCGACCTGAGCGGGGTCAGCCTGTGCGACTCGTCGGGGCTGAGCGCGCTGGTGGTGGTGCACCGCGGCGGCCCGGGTGTGGTCCGGCTCTCGGGCGTCAGTCCCCAGCTCCAGCAGCTGCTGGACCGCACGGGGCTGGCCGAGTTGCTGGCCAGGGACCGCTCCGCCGACGGCGACACGCGACAGGTGGGCTGAGCCTGTCCGCAGCCGGCCGGTTCCCGCCGGGCGGGGGGTGGCCCCCGACCCTGGGACCAGGGGTCGGGGGCCGGAGTGAGGCTCAGTACGCGGTGACCGGCTGCAGCCGGGGCCCGGTCGACCGCTGCCGCCGGGCCGTCGGCGGCTCGGCGTCCTCCGGGATGCCCGTATCCGGAGTCTGGAAGAAATAGCGGACGAACTCCCCACCCGCCTCGTTGTCGTCCGCGCCGGGCCACTGCCCGATGCAGTCCACCCCGACCACCTCGCGGCCCGAGCCGTCGGCCTCCTCCAGCAGCGCCCACAGGCTCACCGGGTAGCAGCGCGTGTCCTCGGGCGAGAGGCGCCAGCGGGCGTACCAGCCGGGTCGGGCGGGGACGATCTCGACGATCTTCTTCATGACGACCTGTCCTTCCGCGTCCGGTCGGAAGTTCTCCGGTCCGCTGCGATCGTCGGCTCCCATCGGGTGATCGCCCCTCACCCCCGGCGGATGAAGCTTCGGTACCCTCTGCCGGACGTCGCCGGCCCGGCCGCCGGCGTCCGTTTCGGTGCCGGGACCGGCGGGAAGGCGACCGACGGAAGCGAGGGAACACCAGCGGAAGCGAGGTGTCACCATGCGCAAACAGATGGAGGGCGACAACCAGCGCCGCCGCACGCTGGCCCGCCAGGCCCGCGAGCGCGGCATGCAGGCCAGCGAGACGGGGGCCAGCCTGAGCGCCTCCAAGCAGCTCACCCACCTGGACCGGGGCAAGCGCGCCGGGCCGCCGCCGGCGGGCAGCCGGCACAAGCCCGACAGCACCCGCGGCGGGCCGGCGCCGCCACCGGCCGGCGTCCCCGAGTCCCCCCGCCCCCTCCCGGAACCGGGTCTGGGGGCGCCGGACGCGACGCCGATCGGCTACCACGCGCTGGTCGACGACGTCGTGCGCCGCACCGGGACCGACTTCCGCACCGCCAAGGTCGGGGTCGAGTCCACCGTGCTGGTCCTGGCCTGGGCCCTCGGCGAGGCGGAACGCCGGCGGCTGCTCACGGCGGTGCCGGCGAAGCTGCACGACGTCGTCCCCGTGGACGGCATCGAGCGGCACCAGGACCTGCCCGGTTTCCTGGCCGAGGTGGGCCGGATCAGCGGGCGCAGCCCGGAACAGGCCCGCTACCAGGCCGAGGCGACCGTGGCGGCGCTCGCCGACCACGACGGCGACCTGATCGAGTCGCTGCACGTGCCGGACGGCCTGCGCGAGCTGCTGGAACCGCCGTCGGCCGGCGGCGGGGTCGTCGGCGCGGCCACCACCACGCCGCCGCTGAGCGACGCGGAGCTACGGGAGGCGCTCAGCGGGCTGCCGTACTGGTCCGGCGACGGGAACTCGCTGTCGCGCACCGTGGAGCTGCCGCCCGACAACCTGGACCGGGTGCTGGACCGGATCGACCAGCTGCGGCAGGAGACGGGGCGCGCGCCGCGCATCGGTCGGCCGGACGCCACCACCGCCGTGCTGACCGTACGGTCCCGGCAGGCCGGCGCCGTGACCGCGATGGACGTGGACCTCGCCCACGCCGTCGACGCCGCGATCGACGAGGCGGGCGCCGGGATGGCCGCCGGCTGACCCGGCGCGGGCTCGGCTAACGTGCCCGGCATGGAGGTCGACGCGCACCGGCCGGAGCTGGTCGTGGACCCGGCCCGACCGACCGGGCGCACGCTGCTCGCCGCCGGCGTCGAGCAGTCGTACGTGGACGTCGCCGACCCCCGTCACCTGCGCTTCGAGTACGTACGCCGGATGGCCGCCGTGGCGGACCTGGCGGCGCCGACCGGCCGGCCGCTGGACGTGCTGCACCTCGGCGGCGGCGCCCTGACCCTGCCCCGCTACCTGGCCGCGACCCGGCCCGGCTCGGCGCAACTGGTCGTCGAGCGGGACCCGGCCGTGGTCGACCTGGTGGCGCGGGAGCTGCCCGCCCTGCCCGCCGACGTCGACGTGCGGGTGGCCGACGCCCGCGACGCGCTGGCCGACGCGCCGCCGGGCGGGCACGACCTGGTGCTCGCCGACATCTACCGGGCGGCCCGGATGCCCGGGCACGTGACGACCGTCGAGTTCGTCGCCGCGGTGGCCCGGACCCTGCGCCCGGACGGCGTCTACCTGGTCAACGTGACCGACCTACCGCCGCTGGTGTTCGCCCGGGTGCAGGCGGCCACCCTGCGGGCGGTCTTCGCCGACGTCTGCCTGGTCGCCGACCGGCGGATGCTGCGCGGGCGGCGGTACGGCAACCTGGTCCTCGCCGCCGCGCCGCGCGCCGGGCGGCTGCCCGTGGCCCGGCTGGCGGCGCGGGCGGCGAAGGATCCGGTGCCCGGCGGGGTGCTGCACGCGGCGACCCTGGACGCGTTCGTCGCCGGCGCCCGTCCCGCCACCGACGCCACCGTCGCCGCGGTCGACGACCGGCCGCCCCCTCGCCCGGCCTGAGCGCCCGCGGGGTCAGCGGGGGCGCACGGCCACCTCGGGCGAGGAACTCTCCAGTGGCACGGCGTTGGCCGGGACGAGGCCGAGCTGCACCGCCGGGCGGGGCAGCGCGGCGTCCAGCACCCAGTCCGCGCCGACCCGGGCCCGGTTGCCCGGCATCGCCAGCAGGTGGTAGCCCCGCGTGACCGCCTTGGCGGGCAGCCCCGACAGCGACACCTTCAGCGGGTTCGCCGCCGCGTCCTTGCCGCCCAGGTCGACCACCCAGCCCAGGTCGTGGTGCCGGTACGGCTTGCGCCGGCCCTGCCCGTAGGAGGCCGCGATGTTGTGCGCGGCCAGCTTGCCCTGCCGCTGGGCGTGCTGCGCCGTCATCGTGCAGATCTGCCCGGGCCGGGTCAGGTCCGGCACCGCGGCGGCGTCGCCGCAGGCGTACACCTCGGGGAAGCCGGGGACCGTGAGGTACTCGTCGACGACCAGGCGGCCCTTCTCGGTGCGCAGCCCCAGCTCGGCGACGAACGGGTCGGGGCGCACGCCGACGCACCAGACCAGGGTGCAGGTGGGGACGTACTCGCCGTCGGTGAGCTTGACCCCGTCGGCGGTGGCCACGGCCACGGAGGTGCCCATCCGCACGTCCACGCCGCGGCGGCGCAGCACCCGGTCGGCGGTGTCGGACATCCGCTTGTCCAGCTCCGGCAGGACCCGGGGCGCGACGTCCAGCAACATCCACTTCGGGCGGATCTTGAGCCGGGGGCGCTGGGCGACCAGCTCGTCGGTGAAGAGCTGGCCGTGCGCGGCCACCTCGGTCCCGGTGTAGCCGGCGCCGACGACCACGAACGTGGCGCGGGCCTGCTGCTCGGCCGGGTCGTCGGCCTGCTCGGCCAGTTCGACCTGCCGGACCACGTGGTCGTGCAGGAAGAGCGCCTCGGGCAGGCCGCGGAAGCCGTGCGCGTACTCGGTGACGCCGGGGATCGGCAGCAGCTTGTTGACGCTGCCGACGGCGAGGACCAGCCGGTCGTACGCGATCCGGTTGCGGTCCCCCTCCGGCTGGGTGAAGCCGACCCAGCGGTTCTGCAGGTCGACGTGGTCGGCCTCGCCGATCACCACCCGCACCCCGTCGAGCGTCCCGGCCAGCGGCACGGAGATCCGGGTCGGCTCGACCACGCCGGCGGCCACCTCGGGCAGCAGCGGGAGGTAGAGGAAGTAGTCCGTGGAGTTCAGCACCACGATCTCGGCCCGGCCGCGGGCCAGCCGGCTCAACGTCTTCGCCGCGTGGTATCCGGCGAACCCGGCCCCCACGATCACCACACGAGGTTTCGTCATTGCGGCCCCGTTCCCACGCCGCGCCCCGACAAACGTGGCAGGTCGGTCAGTTCAGTACTCGGCCAGCCGGGCGTACCCGGTCCGACCGACCGCCTCCACCGCCCAGCAGCGCCCGAAGGCCCGCACCCGCTCGGCGACGATCCGCCCGATCTCGGGCGGGATGTCGGGGTCGAGCACCAGCCGGCCGTCCACCGGGTTGACGTCGAGCATGGCACGGACCAGCGCCAGCGGGGTGCCGGCCGCCCACGCCTGGGGGCTGCACGCGGTCGGGTACGGCACCGCGAAGAGCAGCCGCTCCCGGGGGAATCCGCTCATCGCCTCCGGCAGGCGGTGGCCGAACTGCTCGGCGGCCTCCAGCAGGGCCAGGCTGATCCGGTTCGCCTCGGCCCGGTAGCCGTACCGGACCAGCCCGAGCACCGCCAGGGAGTTGTCGTGCGGCCAGACCGTGCCGCGGTGGTAGCCGAGCGCGTTGTAGAGCCGCTCCTCGCGGGACAGGGTGCGGATCCCCCAGCCGGAGAACATGTCCTCGCTCATCAGCTGCCGCACCACCGCCTCCGCCCGCTCCGGCGGCACGATCCCGCTCCACAGCAGGTGCCCCATGTTGGAGGTCTTCGAGTCGATCGGGTTCTTGTCGCCGTCGAGCCCGACGGCGTAGAAGCCACCACGCCCCTCGATCCAGAAGTCGCGGTTGAACCGGTCGTACAGGTCGGCGGCCTCGGCGCGCAGCCGCCGGGCCAGCTCGGGGTCGGCCAGCGGCCCGTCCGCCAGCTCGGCCAGGCGCAGCTTCGCGTCGTAGACGTAGCCCTGCAGGTCGCAGCTGGCGATCGGCAGCACCGGGATCCGGCCGTCGGCGAAGGAGACCCCGTCCGGCGAGTCCCGCCAGCACTGGTTGCCCAGGCCCTCCGGGGAGCGGGTCGCGTACTCGACGTAGCCGTCGCCGTCCCGGTCGCCGTACCGGTCGATCCAGTTCAGCGCGGCGAGCGCGTTGTCGCGCAGGAACCGGACGGTCTGGTCGTCGCGGGTCCACCGCCAGTACTCGGACAGCAGGATCAGCCAGAGCTGGGTGGCGTCCGCGCTGCCGTAGTAAGGCCCGTACGGCTTGACGCCGGTGCGGGTGAGTTCGCCGCTGCGGACCTCGTGCAGGATCTTGCCGGGCTCCTCGTCGGTGAAGTCGTCGCACTCGTTGCCCTGCAACCGGGCCAGCCCGAGCAGCGCGCCCTTGGCCAGCGCCGGCCCGGCGACCAGCGTCTGGTACGCGGCGATCAGGGTGTCGCGGCCGAAGACCGACAGGAACCAGGGCAGGCCGGCGCCCGGCAGCATGATCCGCTCCCCCTTGACCTCCAGGTCGAGCCGCAGCGCCGCGAGGTCGTCCCGGGACTGCCGCACCGCCTCCTGCAGCGCCCGGTTGTCGCTGCGCAGCACTGCCCGGGCGACGGACCAGCGGCGCACCGGGTCGTCGGCGCGCCGGTGGATCACGTCGGAAATGTCACCTCGGACCGGCTCCACCACCCCCATCCCCGGCGGCAGCGGCACGTGCAGGTCGACCTGCCACTCCTCCCGGGGCGTGAGGGTGAGCTCCCACACCAGGTCGTCGCCCTCGACGCGGCTGGCCGGTTGCGAGCAGCAGACCCGCGTCTCCGCGGAGAAGCCGTTCCGCGCGTAGCGGAAGCAGAGCTCCGAGCCGTCGGACGCGTGGCTGCGGGTGATCTCCGAGGAGCGGTCCCGGACGCCGGACTTGACCTCGAACAGGTCGGCGAAGTCGACGCCGACCGCCAGCCGCAGCTCGACCCGGACCGGCTCGGTCCGGAACGACACCAGTCCCACGCGCTCGTGGAAGCCGTCGCCGACGTACCGCAGCCGCCGGATCCCGAGACTGTCCGCCGGCAGACCGGGCACGTCCGGGTTGGTCAGCACGTACTGGGCCGAGTAGTGGTCGATGGTCTCGGAGCGCAGCACCAGCAGCGGCCGGTTGCCGTTGACCGAGAGCATCCAACCGCTGACCAGCCGGGTGTCCAGGTGCACGAGGCCGCCGATGCTGCCCGGCGGCACGTCCCCGGTGGAGTCCGAGTACATGAAGGTCGGGCCGCTGAGCACGGCCATGGAGTTCGTGCCCAGCTCGGGCGGCATGGCGCGCTGGTTGCCGCTCTCCCGCGCGGCGAGCAGGCCCGGCGTGGGATCGGCAGGTGTCGGACGCACGGCAGCCATACCGCCACGGTAGGAGGACCGGCGCGCTCCGACATCACCCGCTCCGGGTGACGCCGACCCGACATGACCATGGCCGGCCGGATAGACAACGACCATCGTCTATGGCGAGGATGCGGGGATGGGATCCCACGACACCGCCGACGACCGATCCGCGAGGTCGACCCGGCGCACGTTCCTGTCCGCCTCCGCCGCCGCCACCGCGGCCACCGTCGCCGTACCCCTGCTCGCCGGGCCGGCCGCCGCGGGCGACGCCGCGCCGCCGGCCGGGCCCGGACACCGGATCCGCCCGCAGGCACCGGACCATGAGCTGCGCGAGCTGCTGCGGCAGGTCGACCAGGAGCGGATCGAGGCCACCGTGCGCCGGCTGGCCGCGTTCGGCACCCGACACACCCTCTCCAGCCAGGACGACCCAGTGCGCGGCATCGGCGCGGCCCGCGACTGGATCCACGAGCGGATGACCGCGTACGCCGCCGCCTCCGGTGGCCGGATGACCGTCGAACTCCAGTCCTACGTGCAGGAGCCCGCGCCGCGCATCCCCACCGCCACCCGGATCACCAACGTGGTGGCCACCCTGCGCGGGGACACCGCGCCGAACCGGACGTACGTGGTCACCGGCCACTACGACTCGCGCGCCTCCGACGTGGCGGACGCGGTCGGCGACGCCCCCGGCGCGGACGACGACGCCTCCGGCGTGGCCGTGGTGCTGGAGCTGGCCCGGTTGATGGCCACCCGCCGGACGGCGGCCACCGTCGTCTTCGCCGCGGTGGCCGGCGAGGAGCAGGGCCTGTACGGCTCGACCCACCTCGCCCGGCAGCTCAAGGCGGCGGGGGCCGACATACAGGGCATGTTCAGCAACGACATCGTCGGCAGCAGCACCGCCGACGACGGCACCCGCGACCCGCGCACCCTGCGGCTCTTCGCCGAGGGGGTGCCGACGGCGGAGACCCCGGCCGAGGCGACCGTCCGGCAGTCGGTCGGCGGCGAGAACGACTCCCCCTCCCGGCAGCTCGCCCGGTTCGTCACGGACGTGGCCGACAACGACGCCACCGGAATGCGGGTGCGGGTGATCTACCGCCGCGACCGGTACCTGCGCGGCAGCGACCACATCCCGTTCCTGCGCGAGGGGTGGCCGGCCGGTCGGTTCACCGAGCCCCACGAGGACTTCGCCCACCAGCACCAGGACGTCCGGGTCGTCGACGGCAGGCAGTACGGCGACCTGCCGGAGTTCTGCGACTTCGCGTACATCGCCCGGGTGGCCCGGGTCAACGGCGCCGCGCTGTGGTCCCTGGCCCGCGCCCCCGGCACGCCCAGGGGGGCGGTGATCGTCACGACGAACCTCACCAACGACACCACGCTGCGCTGGCAGCGGGGCGACGAGCCGGACCTGGCCGGCTACGAGGTGGTGTGGCGGGAGACCACGGCGGCCGACTGGCAGCGCGTGATCGACGTCGGCGACGTCACGGAGGCGACCGTCGACCTGTCGAAGGACAACGTCTTCTTCGGCGTGCGGGCGGTCGGCCGCGACGGACTCCGGTCCCTCGCCTTCCCGAAGCCGGGGAGCTGACAGCGGCGGACTCCCGACACGTGACTGTGTGGTTGCCGACTGTGACGACGGTGGCGCCGGCGCAGGCTCCATGCCGACACGACCCTCGTCTCCAGGAGGACAGATGCGACTCCGTTCGCTCGCCACCGCCGCGCTGGCCGCCGCCCTGGCGGCCGGCGCGCTCGCGCCGGCCGCTCCGGCCACGGCGGCCACCGCCGACCAGTGGGGCTTCGCGTACGTCAACGATCCGACCGTTCCGGCGTGGACGGTGCTCGACACCACCCGGCAGTGGGGCAGTTGGAAGACCGCCTTCCCCGCCGCCTGGGCCCAGGGCGCCAAGCTCGCCCCGGGCCGGTTCCTGGTGCGCTTCCCGCAGGTCGCCGCCGGTGCCCGGGGCGTGCCGCACGTGACCCCGGTCAACCGCACCGGCCACTACTGCGAGGTCGTCCGCTGGTACTCCTCCGGCGTCGACCAGATCGTCGACGTGCAGTGCCACGCGCCGGGCGGCAACCGCGAGGACACCCCGTTCACCGTCCTGTGGACCACCAGCAGCGGCGTGCTGCCGGCGGGCACCGCCCACGCGTACGTCCAGCAGGCCGGTGGCGCCCTCGTCCAGTCGTACAACTCGACCGGGGCGGCGAACGGCATCGCCCCGGGCGGGGTCGGACAGTGGTCGGTGAAGCTGCCGGGCGTCGGGCTCGCCGGCGTGCTGGCCGGCGACGTGCAGGTCACCGCGGTGCAGCCGAACGCGGCGGCGCGCCGCTGCAAGATCAGCAGCTGGTCCGCCGCCGGAACCGACGTGGTCGCGCACGTCTCCTGCTTCGACCAGGCCGGGGCGCCGGCGACCACCGACTTCGCCCTGTCCTACCACCGCCGGCGGGCGGTGATCGGCTCGCTCGCCCCGCCGTCGCGCTTCGGCTACCTGGGCACCGCGGTCGGCGGGCCGACCAACGACAACTCGGTGCTCGGCGTCGGCGCCAACACCGTCGCCGCGCTGGCCCCGGCCGGTCGCTACCTGGCGACGTTCCCGCAGCTCGGGGTCAGGGAGACGCACGCCCAGGTGGTGGCGCAGGGGGCCGGCGCCAACTACTGCCACCTGACCCAGCCCTGGTCGACGGCGCTCGACGCCGGGGTGGACGTGGTCTGCTTCGACAACGCCGGGGTGATCACCCCGCACCGGTTCCTGGCCACCTTCACCTCCCGCGTCTGACGCGGCCAGCGGCACGCCGGGACCGTCGGCGCCACCGCCACCGCCACCGGCACCGCCCGGTCCGTCCGGCCCTGTCCCGGTCCCGCCGCAGCCGCGGCGGGCCGGGCGGGGCCGGATCACCCGGGACGGGTGGGTCGGTCTCACCCGGCCCGGGGGCAGGCTGGTGCTCCACCGACATCCCGGCGAAGGGAGGACCGCGTCATGAGCATGCCGATGTCCAACGACCAGCGACAGCCGATCTACCTGCGGCAGAGCGGCCGGAAACACCTCACGCCCCGGCAGCGGCGGCGCGTCGAGCACAAGCAGGGGCGGATCGAACGCCTCGGCGGCCAGCGCCCCGAGGCGCGGCGACCCGGCCGCTGACCCGACGGTGGGTGGCGGCCGGTTCCGGCCGCCACCCGGCCGTCATCCGCCGCCGGTGCGCTCGACGGTGTAGTGGATGGTCTGGGCGACGATCCAGCCCTGCTCGATCAGGAACGAGTCGGCCCCGTCCCGGACCCGCGCGCCCGCGACCTCCGCCGTCCACTCCAGGAACGCCACCCGGCCCTCGACCAGCTTGTTGGTGTACGTGTAGCCGCCGCCGGGCAGCTCCTCCTCCAGCAGCCGCGCCAGCTCCCGGACCCCGGCGTGCCCCCGGAACACGCCCCGGCGTTCCAGCACCACACAGGCCGGCGACACGTTGCGCGCCAGGTCCTCGGCGAACCGGTGCTCGGCGGCCAGCCGCAGGTGGTCCTCGAACACCTCCCGCGCCGACCGCGCCCGCAGGTCCTCGTCCACGGCGCCGCCTTCGCCCGCCGCGGCTGCCCGGGCCGCGTCCGGGTCCGCCGTCACAGCGGGCCCGGATGCGGCTGGTCCAGCGGCATCGGCACCGCCAGGAAGGTGGCCCCGCGCAGGTCCAGCCAGGCCCGGTCGGGCGAGCGGACCAGCCGCAGCATCACCTCGGCGCAGTTCGGGCAGCGGGCGACCAGGCCGGGCGCGTGCGAGTAGACCCGCAGGCCGGCCAGCGGGCCGAGCGCGCCGCAGTGCGCGCACCGCCCGGTGGCGGCGCTCAGGTCGACGGCGAACAGCTCCCGCAGCGGGCCGTCGAGCATGTTGCCGTCCAGGTACGACAGCTCGGTCATCGGGCACTCCTCCTCGACGCTCAGCCGGTCGGGCCGAACCGTTCGGTCTTCACCCGCCGGCTCTGGTGGCCGAGCCCGACGAGCAGGTCCGCCACGGTCTCCACGAAGCCGGTGGGGCCGCAGACGTAGCAGAGCGGCTCCAGCTCGGGCGGCCAGCCGTGGGTGTTCACGTCGGCCAGGCTGATCCGGTGCGGCTCGCCCCGCCAGCCCTCCGGCGCCTGGCGGGTGTACACGTACGCCACGTCCAGGCCGTGGTCGTCGCGGACGCGGGCGCGCAGCTCGTCGGCGTAGAACACGTCGTCGGGGGTGCGCACCGAGTAGAGCAGCCGGAACGGCACGCGACTGCCGGCGGCACGGCGCGCCCGGACCATCGCCATCAGCGGCACGACGCCCGAGCCGCCCCCCACCAGGAGCACCGGGGCGGTCTCCTCCGGCCGCCAGACGAACCAGCCGCCGACCGGGCCGCGCACCTCCACCGGGTCGCCCTCGCCGTAGACCCCGGTCAGGTACGGCGACACCTCGCCGTCGGACACCCGCTGCACGGTCAGCGCGATCCGGTCGCCCTCGGCGGGGCCGGCCAGCGAGTACGACCGCGCCGCCTGGTACCCGTCGGGCGCGGTCAGCCGCACGTCGACGTGCTGCCCGGGCAGGTGCCCCGGCCAGCCGGGGACCTCCAGCACCAGGGTCTGCGCGGTGGGCGTCTCCACCCGGCGCTCGACGAGCCGGGCCACCCGCCACCGCAAGGGCCCGGTCAATCGCCCTGGTACCGCTGCTCACGCCACGGGTCACCGTAGTCGTGGTAGCCGGCGGTCTCCCAGAATCCGGGCTGGTCCTCCGTGGTGAGCCGGATGCCGCGCACCCACTTGGCGGACTTCCAGAAGTACAGGTGCGGCACGAGCAGCCGGGCGGGGCCCCCGTGCTCGGCGGGCAGCGGGCCGCCCGCGTAGCGGTGCGCCACCCAGGCCCGCCCGCCGCGCAGGTCGGCCAGCGGCAGGTTGGTGGTGTAGCCGCCGTACGAGTGGGCCTGCGCGTAGTGCGCGGCGGTGTCGATCCCCGCCAGGAGCGTGTCGAGGGAGACGCCCTGCCAGTCGGTGTCGCGCTTCGACCAGCGGGTGACGCAGTGGATATCCACCGTCGGGGTCTCCTGGGGCAGCGCCATCAGCTCGTCCCAGCTCCAGCGGAACTCCGCGCCGGACTCGGTGGAGATGACGAACTCCCACGTCTCCAACGGCACCTTCGGCGTCGGGCCGGCGGAGAGCACCGGGAAGTCCTCCGTCAGGTACTGCCCCGGCGGCAGGGCCGGCTCCGCCGAGCGGGGCCGGCCCTGGAAGCCCGGTGACACGATTCCCATCCGTCAGTCGTACCACCCGCGGTGGGGCGCGCAGGCGCGGTCGGCCGGAACCGCACCGCGGCGGGTGACGCCTCAGCCCCGCTCGACCACGACCTCCTTCTCGCCCGACCGGGACCCGCGGGTGGCCCGCAGGCTGGTGAGCGTGACGACCAGCAGGACGCCGATGATGACGCCCAGCGAGGCCAGGGTGGGGATCTCCGGCACGCCCGACCAGATGCCGTGCGCCCAGTGCAGGCCGAGCTTGACACCGATGAACGCGAGGATGATCGCGAGGCCGTAGCTGAGGTGGACCAACCGGCTGAGCGCGGCGTGCAGCACGAAGTAGAGCGCGCGCAGCCCCAGCAGGGCGAACGCGTTGGTGGCGAAGACCAGGTACGGGTCCTCGGTGATGCCGTAGACGGCGGGCACCGAGTCGACGGCGAAGACGATGTCGGTGGCGAGCAGGGCGACCACCACGAGGGCGAACGGGGTGAGCGTCCGCCGGCCGGCGATGCGCACGGTCATCCGCGTGCCGTGGTAGTCGTCGGTGACCGGCATGAACCTGCGCAGCAGCTTCACCGAGCGCATCTTGTTGATGTCGACTTCCTGCTCGTGCCCGGAGAGGGCGTCGCGCAGCAGCTTCACCGCGGTCAGGACCAGGATGATCGCGAAGAGCAGGAAGGCGAAGTCCAGCGTCTGCAGGGCCGCCGCGCCGAGGGCGATGAAGACCGCCCGCAGCACCAGTGCCCCGACGATGCCGTAGAGCAGGACCCGCTGGGCGAGCATCGCCGGCACGGCGAACGCGGCGAGCAGCAGCATGAAGACGAACAGGTTGTCGACCGAGAGGGACTTCTCCACCAGGTAACCGGTGAGGTACTCCACGCCCTGCTGGGAGCCGTAGCGGGACCAGACCCAGCCGCCGAAGGCCAGCGGCAGGGCGATGTAGAAGACGGACCAGCCCAGTGCCTCCCGCATCGACACCTCGTGCGGCCGGCGGGTGACCATGAAGTCCAGCACCAGCAGGGCGAGCACGGCGGCGATGGTGACCCCCCACAGCGTGGGGGTGCCGACCGACTGGATCTCGGTGGCGGCAAGGTACGGCAAATCGGACATGGAGCCTCCTCGAACACCGTGTCATGTTCGAGGTCTCCTTCACCCACGTTTCGTGGGCAACCACCCGAGGCGGGCTCCGGGGCTCGCCGTACTGACCGGGATGGTTCGTGGGAAGTACTCCCCTCGTGGCGACAAGGTTAGGTCAGGCTCAGCGGGCGGAGCAAACGGGCGCGCGGGCTCACGCGCTCCGCCCGCGCCGACGGCCGCCGTGCCGGCCGGGCGCGCTCAGCGGGCGGTGACGGCGGCGAGGACGGCGTCCACGTCGAGGGCGGCCATGCACGCCGGCTCGGCCGCGTCGAGCGGGCAGCGCGCCTCCCACCAGCAGGGCTGCTCGGTGATGGCGGTGGGGCGCCGGTGCGGGCACCCGGGCAGCCCCTGGAGGTCGGCGCCGCCCATCCCGTACCGCCGGGCGTCGGTGGGGCCGAACAACGCGACCGTCGCGGCGCCGGCCGCGGCGGCGAGCCGCACCGGCCCGGTGTCCGGCCCGACCACCACCCCGCCCCGCCGGCCCACCGCCGCGAACTGCCCGGCGAGGGTGGGCAGTTCGGAGCGGGGCAGCGGCACCCCGAGCGGCGCCGCGGGGTCGACCGGGCCGACGGTGAGCAGCGGGTGGCCGCGCCGGGCCAGCTCCCCGGCCAGCGCCCGCCAGTGCCGCCCGGGCCAGCGCTTCACCGCCATCCCGGCGTCGGTCACCAGCACCACCGGCGGCGCGAGCGGCTCCCCGACGAGGCGGGCCACCGCCCGCTCCCCCGCCCGCCGCGCCTCGTCGGGCAGGTGCACCCGGGGGCGGGCCGACCGGTCGGCGGCGGCCAGCAGCCCCTCGGCGTGCAGGATCTCCAGGTAACGGGCGCCCACCGGCTGGTGCGGCGGCGGGTCGCGCCACAGGTTCGTCACCGCCCGTCCCGCGCCGGCGGCCAGCAGCTCCGGAATCCCGTCGTACCGGGTGGTGCTGACGGCCAGGTCGGGGCGGCCCGCCGCCAGCGCCGCCGCCACCGCCTCCCGCTCGGCGCCGGGACGGCCGTGCCGGGGCGTGGCGACCTCGGCCACCGCCGGGTCGGCGCGCACCAGCTCCGCCCCCGGGTCGTGGGTGATCATCCGCAGCCGCGCGCCCGGGTTGCGGCGGGCCAGGCCGTGCACCGCCGGCAGCAGCATCAGCAGGTCGCCGATCCCGCCGAGCAGGTCCACCACCAGGATGTCCGCGTACACCTCAGGCACTCGCCCGCCCCAGCGTCCGCGCGTAGAGGTCGCGGTGCGCGGCGGCGACCCTCGGCCAGGAGTACGCGGCGGCGAAGGCGCGCCCACGCTCGGCGAGCCGGCGGCGCAGCACCGGGTCGGCGAGCAGCTTGCCGACGGTACGCGCGATCGCGGCGCTGTCCCGGCGCTCCCCGATCACCGCCACCGCCCCGCTGCGGCGCAGCTCGTCGTCGCCGGCATCCGGCACCGTCACCGCGGTCGGCACGCCGTGCGCCAGCGCGGCGAGCAGGGCCCCACTCTTCGTGCCGACCCCGGCGGTGAACGGCAGCACCGCCACGTCGGCGGCGTGCAGCGCGGCGGAGACCCGTTCGGCGGGCAGGTGCCCGGTGAAGGTCACCGCGTCGGCCACCCCGCACCGGCGGGCCAGCCCGGTCAGCTCGGCGCGGAACGCGCGCGCCTCGTTCTCGGGCAGCGCCTGGGAGGTGAACCCGCCGACCACCAGCAGCCGCAGGTCCGGGTGGGCACGCCGCAGCTCGGGCAGCGCCTCGATCAGGTACCGCAGCCCCTTCACCGGATGCACGAAGCCGAAGAAGGCCAGCAGCGGAGCGCCCCCGGCCAGGCCCAGCTCGGCCCGTAGCCGCTGCCCGGCGGTGGCCGCGCCGACGTGGTCGGCGACGTTCGGGGCGATCGGAATGTGCGTCGCGGCGCGGCCGGTGCGCGCGCGGACCACCTCGCCGTGGCCCGGATTCGTGACGATCACCGCCGCGCTGACCGGCACCAGCCGGCCGGACTCGCGGTCCCAGCAGCGGGCCCGCTCCACCGCCGACCAGAGCCGCCCCGGCAGCCAGCCGGGGCAGGCCCACCAGCCGTACTCGTGCAGCGTGGTGACCAGCGGCACCCGCCGGGGCAGCCGCCACGGCAGCAGGCCGGGCTGCCCGGAGAACCGGTACGCCGACGGCGCGAACTGCACGTGCACCACGTCCGGGGCCAGCTCGCGGACCCGGCGCGCGGCCCGGACGGCGGCGCCGCGCCAGCGGCCCCGGTCCTCGTCGGGGCGCACCGGCACCGGGGTCACCTCGACGCCCACCCCGTCGAGCGCCTCGATGAGGTGCGTCACGTAGTCGCTGACGCCGTCGGCGTCGGGCCGGCCGGGACCGTGCAGCATGGCCACCCTGATCCGGTCGTCGACCACGCCACCTCCCCGCGTCTCGGCCGCCGGGTTCCCGGCCCCTTACGGCGCAAACGCGCAGCGCCTATCGTGGGCCGATGACCGAGGACGTGCCGGCCGGCCCGCTGGCCGGCGTACGGGTGGTCGAGCTGGCCGGCATCGGGCCCGGCCCGTTCGCCGCGATGATGCTGGCCGACCTGGGCGCGGACGTGGTCCGGGTGGACCGGGCCACCGACGTGGACCCGGACGCGTTCGGCACCGCGCACCCCGACCTGCTCAACCGGGGGCGCCGCTCGATCGGGGTGGACCTGAAGTCGGCCGGCGGCCGGGAGGTGGTGCTGGCGCTGGCCGCCGGCGCCGACGCGCTGATCGAGGGCTTCCGGCCGGGGGTGACCGAGCGGCTCGGCATCGGCCCGGCGGAGTGTCTGGCGGTGAACCCGCGGCTGGTCTACGGGCGGATGACCGGCTGGGGGCAGGACGGCCCGGCGGCGCCGTACGCCGGTCACGACATCGGCTACGTGGCGCTGACCGGGGCGCTGCACGGGATCGGGCGGGCCGGGGAGCGCCCGGTGCCGCCGATGAACCTGCTCGGCGACTTCGGCGGCGGCGGGATGATGCTGGCCCTGGGCCTGGTCTCCGCCCTGTACGCGGTGCGCGGCGGCGCGCGCGGGCAGGTGGTCGACGCGGCCATCGTGGACGGCGTGGCGGTGCTCAGCACCCAGATCCACGCGCTGCGCCGGCTGGGCATGTGGCAGGACCCGCGCGGGGTGAACCTGCTCGACGGCGGCGCCCCGTTCTACGACACGTACGAGTGCGGCGACGGCCGGTACCTGGCCGTCGGCGCACTGGAGCCGCAGTTCTACGACGAACTG
Source organism: Micromonospora sp. URMC 106 (assembly GCF_051386395.1). NCBI lineage: Bacteria > Bacillati > Actinomycetota > Actinomycetes > Micromonosporales > Micromonosporaceae > Micromonospora > Micromonospora sp. URMC 106. The sequence goes on along the minus strand of NZ_JBPQTP010000032.1, from coordinate 5,165 downwards.
GTGCGGCGCAGCGGCTTCCCGCTGCACCCCGACGAGGCGTTGGACCGCACCGACCCGGCGAACTGGCCGGCGCTGCGCCGGGCGTGGGCCCGACTGTTCCGCACCCGCAGCCGGGACGAGTGGACGGCGCTGCTGGGCTCCTCGGACGCCTGCGTGGCGCCGGTGCTGGACTGGCAGGAGGCGCCCGGGCATCCGCACCTGGCCTCGCGGGGCACCTTCGTGGAGCGGGACGGGGTCACCCAGCCGGCCCCGGCGCCCCGTTTCTCCGGCACGCCGACGGCGCTGCGCCGCCCGCCGCCGCAGCCCGGGGAGCACACCGACGAGCTGCTGGCCGAGGCCGGCTTCGACCCCGGCCGGGTCGCCGACCTGCGCGCCGCCCGCGCGGTCGCCTGACCGCCGCCCCCGTGGTCCGGCCGTCGGTGCGGGTGGCGGGGGCGGGCTCGGTCAGGAGCGGCGCAGGGTGGCACCGGGGGCCATCGCCGGCTCCACCAGCTTCCGGTAGTCGCGCGGCAACTGGGTGGCCACGTCGTCGAACTCGCCGCCGGTGATCGCCTCGCGGAGCGTGATGAAGACCGCCCGCGCGGCGTCCCTGGCCGCCGACTCGTCGACACCGGCCCGCAGGGCGATCCGCGCGACGAACTCGGCCGCGCCGAAGCGCTCCGCCGACTCGGTGCGCGGGCTCGGCTTCATCACGACCTGCAACGGCTTGGGCAACTGCGCCGCCAGGTCCAGCACCTCCCCGCCGGTCAGCCGCTCGGCGAGGGTCTCCAGCGTCGCCCGGGTCAGCCCCACCGCCTGCTCGGAGGAGGTGCGGGTGCGTTGGGCGACCTGGTCGACGAAGGTGTCGTAGTTCATCCGTGGCTCCTTCGGGGTGCGTCGGGCCTGCGCGTACCCGGCGATCCGGCCGGGAAACGGCGGTGGATTTCCCCGCCGGGCCGCGCGTGACGGGCCGCCCGGCGGGTAACCGCCGCCGGTCGTGACCGGATTCGAAGCCCCGGAGGAGCCGACACCATGGCGAGTTACGCCGACGTGCTGCAGTACCTGTCGAGCCTGGACTACCCGGCCGGGAAGGACGACGTGGTACGCGAGGCCGAACGCGAGGGTGCCCCGCCGGACGTGCTGCGGGCCCTGCGGGCCCTGCCGCCGGTCGACTACGCCAACGGCAACGAGGTGGCCCGCTCCGCGGGCATCGACGCCGCACCCGAGATCGGCGCGTCCAAGCGGGCGGCGCAGGCGCGGGACCGGCACCAGCGGGTGTCGCAGCACCTGCGCGGCATCTGAGCCTTGCCCGCGCCTCGGCTGACCGGCGGCGGCCCCGCGCGGCGCGGCCGCCCCGGTGACGGGTGACGGGTGCGCCGGCCGTACGGGCACCCACCGGCCGTGGTCCAGCTCACCGTGATGGGCGTGGTCGGGCTGCTGGCCGGCGGGCTCACCGCGCTGGCGGCCACGCCGGCGCTCGCGCCGCTGGTCGGCTGGGACGCCGCCGCGTTGAGCTGGCTGGTGCTGGTGTGGCACAAGCTGTGGCCGATGGACGCGCGCTCGACGGCCCGGCTGGCGGTGCACGAGGACCCCAACCGGGCGGCCCGGGACACCCTGCTCCTCGTCGCCTGTCTGGCCAGCCTGCTCGCGGTCGGCGTCGTGGTGACCCGCGCGCACGGGGCGCCCGCCACCGCCGGCCGGAACGTCTACGGCGGGCTGGGCGTGCTCAGCGTGCTGCTGTCCTGGTTGGTGGTGCACACCGTGTTCGCCGCCCGGTACGCGCGGATCTACTACACCGGGCCGGACGGTGGGGTGGAGTTCAACCAGCCGGACCCGCCCCGCTACTCCGACTTCGCCTACCTGGCGTTCACCGTCGGGGCGACCTTCCAGGTCTCCGACACCACGCTGACCAGCAACGAGATGCGCCGGACGGTGCTGCGGCACTCGATGGTGTCGTACCTGTTCGGGACGTTCATCATCGCCGTGACGGTGAACCTGCTGGCCGGTCTGGCCCGGTGAGGGGAAGCGGCCGGACAGGCGGGCGCCCCAGTCGCGAACCGCGACCGGGGCGCCACGCAGAACCTGACCGGCGGTCGCCGGGCCCGAACCGGGCCGCGACCACCAGGCGGTTGATGTACGCCCGAACCGGGCGGGCATCACTGCCGGCACCAGCATACGACCTGCCATCCCCCGTTCGGGGGATTATCGGCGAACTGTGGGCCAGCGCACCTCGCCCGTCAGCCGGTCAGCTCCGCGTACCGCCGCTCCAGGTCGACGCGGGCCAGCGCCCCGACCAGCCAGGCGAGGCGCTCGGACTCGCCGCTGCCGGCCAGCCCCGCGAGGTCGTCGGCGGAGCGTCCCAGCCCCAGCCGGCGGGCCGCGACCAGCGCGCGGCGGTCGGCCACCGGCGCCACCTCCCGCCACAGCGCCTGCGCCTCGCGCAGGAACAGGTCGACCACGGCGGCGTCCACGCCGGGCAGCTCGGTGAGCAGCTCCCGCTCCCGGGCCGGGTCGTGGTGGGCCACCGCACGCAGCCGGCGCAGGTCGCCCCGGTAACGCTCGACGACGGCGCGGGCCAGGTCGCCCAGGGTGTCGGCGAGGGCGTCGACGTCGCCGCGCTGGCCGCTGTCGCGCAGCACGCGCACCCGGTCGGCGTGCAGCGAACGGGCCAGCCGGGCGGCGCTGTCCCAGCCCGCGGCGGGCAGGGCGTGCGCGCTGTCCACGGCACGCCGGAAGTCACCGCGGCGGGCCAGCAGCACGGCGAGGCAGAGCACCTGGAACAGGCTCGACGGGTTGTTGATGACCCGGAAGCCGTACTGCTCCGCGAACCCTCGCCCGCTGCCGGCGAGCCGGCGCACCAGGCGCTTCTTGTCCTCGATGGTGGAGACGGCACTGGTCGGCATGCCGGCGACTACCCACGCCGCGCCCGCCCACGCCTGCCCGCGTCAGCCGAGGACGCCGCCGCTGCGGTCGCGCGCCTTGAGCCGGGTGGTGGGCAGCGCCGGGGCGGGCAGCGGCGGAGCCGGATCGTCGGCGACGACACCGAAGCGCCGCCCGGCCATCCAGTCCTCCCGGGCGGCGGCGACCTCCTCGTGCGAGCGGCCGACGAAGTTCCACCACATGACCAGCGGCTCCTCGAAGGGCGCCCCGCCGAGCAGCAGCAGCCGGCTGCCGGGCTCGCCGCCCAGGGTGAGCCGGTCCCGGCCGGCGCCGAGGTAGAGCAGCGCCCCGGGGGCGACCGACACCCCGTCGACCTCGGCGGCGCCGGACATGGCCAGCAGCCCGTACTCGAAGTCGGGGCGCAGCGGCAGCGTGGCCGGCGCGGCCCCGCGCAGCTCGAACTGCGCGCCGAGCAGCGGGGTGTGCGTCACGGCCGGGGACCGCTCGCCCGCCAGCTCGCCGACCAACAGGGTGACGTCCAGTTCGCCGTCGCGCCAGCGGGGCAGGTCGGCGTGGTGGGCGAAGTCGGCTGCCCCGGCGCGGGCCGGGTCCGGCAGCGCCACCCAGAGCTGCACGCCGTGCATCAGCGGCGGATGCCGCTCGGGCGACCGCTCGGAGTGCGCGATGCCGTGCCCGGAGGTCATCACGTTGAGCTGGCCGGGGCGGATCGGCTGGACGTTGCCGAGGCTGTCGCGGTGCAGGATCTCCCCGTCCAACAGCCAGGTCACCGTCTGCAGGCCGGTGTGCGGGTGCGGCGGCACCTCCATGCCGGGCCGGTCGGCCACGTCGTCCGGGCCGAAGTGGTCCACGAAGCACCAGGCGCCGACCATCCGCCGCTGGCGCTGCGGCAGCAGCCGCCGCACAGTGGTGTAGCGACCCAACGGCACGTCGTGGCCGGGCAGCAGGACGCTGCCGGGGTCGGCGGTGGCCACGCCGGGCGGCCGGGTCTGCGCGGGCATTCTCTCGGTGCGCTCCACCGCCCGACTGTACGCCCGGAGCGGCACCCCGCACGCCGCTGGCCGGCACCCCGTGCGGGGTGCCGGCCAGCGGCTTGTTCACACGTGTCAGCTGTTCCAGTGCTCGGCGACGAGGTCGGCGGCCTGCTGCTCCCACTGCGCGTAGTGGTCCGGGTACGCCGACACCTGCACCGTCTGCGCCGCCTTCGTCAGCGGCATGTCCTGCCACCCGTCGACCTGCTTCAGACCCTTCAGGAACGCCATCGTCGAGTACTGCGGGTCGGTGATCTGCTCCACCGTGCCCCACCCACTCGACGGGCGCTGCTGGAACAGACCCTGCGAGTCGTGGTCGTTGCGCTCACCCAGGTGACCCAGGTTCTCCAGCTTCGACTCCTGCAGCGCGGTAGCGATGGCCACCACGGCGGCCCGCTCGTCCATGCCGGCCTTCTTCGTCGCCGCGATGATCGCCTTGACGTTACCGACCTGCTCGTCCGACAGGTCGATACGCGACTGCGCGCCCTGCACACCATGCGGGATCAGCTTCGCCTTGTCCACGGCCGGCTTGTCGGCCTGCACCGCGACGGCGGCGACCGGGGTGGCCTCAACCGCAGGGGCGGCGTGAGCGGCAGCCGGACCAGCGAACACACCACCGGCGAAGGCCAGACCAGCAACACCAAGAACGCTCTTACGCATGATCGTGTTCATCACAGTGGCTCCATTCGGGGGTTGGCACCACACGCAGCGAACAAGGGGGGGTTCGGCCACGCGGGGTGCAAGCACCGTCCGGCGCTCAAGAAACACAGAGGGGATCCGGCAGCACGCCGGGAAGAATCAGACCAGGCCAGTCACGCGGGGCGGGGGGACGCCCGCACGCCGGCCGGACCATGTGTAACGACCGGCGGCCCACCATCATTCCGGGGCCCCGCACACCAGCCCGTCGCCCGGGGGGTGTGCCCTTGCTCAGCCGTACGCATGGTGTAACGACCCCGGCCCCGCCAAGATTCCACGCCCACGATGCCCCCGGTCACACCCCGAAACCGGACCCCCGTGAGGTCACCGCCCACCCCCTGGCCCGACCGCCTTCGCAGATGGGACGACTCCCCCGTTCGCCGCCGGTTGCCACGAGCGCCCTCACAGACGGGACAGCCCGACCGCACCCACCCGGCACCGGCCGACGCGACCGCCGTACCGCGAAGCCGACATCCAGGCACGCACGACGCGCAACCACCGACGGGGTGTGGCCCGCCGTGCCCGGCGCAGGGATCAAGCCTGACCGCCCGGAGCCGGGCA
>NZ_JBPQTP010000031.1:0-59819 GCF_051386395.1 Micromonospora sp. URMC 106 | reverse complement strand
CCCCGACCGGCGGGCGACCGCCGGTCGGGGCGGGGCGGGGGCCGCCGGGGACCAGCTCCGGCCGCCGGCGGGCCGCCACGTCCTCCACCCAGCCGACCAGGGCGGTCACCGCCGCGACCAGCGCGAAGACCAGGGCCACCCGGACCGCCAGGCCGACCGGGTCCTGGTGGGACCAGCCCACCACGTCCACCAGCGGGGTCAGCGCCACGACGAACGGCATGTGCCACAGGTAGACCGTGAGCGCCCGCCGGTTGAACACGGTCACCACCCGGCCGCACACGGCGTTGCGGTCCACCCAGGACGCGCCCGCCGGGGCCCGGCCGAGCAGGACGAGGACGAAGGCCGCCGACCAGAGGGCGTTGCCCAGGGGGTTGTCGTTCAGGTCGTACCCGCGGGGGCCGGGGTGGGTGACGATCCAGGCGCCCCCGGCGGCGGCGAGGGCCAGCGCGACCGGCACCAGCACCCGGGTGGCCAGCCGGCGCAGCATGCCGGCCTGGTGGGCGAAGCCGAGCAGCCACGCGCCGAAGTAGAGCCCGAAGTGGTGCAGTGCCACCGGCAGCGCCGGCAGCAGGCCCAGCTCGGCCGCGGCGAGCAGGGCGTACGGGGCGACCAGGGTGGGCACCGGGGCGCGCCGGAACAGCCAGAGGGCGGCCGGGGAGGCCAGCACGAACCAGAGGTAGTCGCGCAGGTACCAGATCACGCTGAGCGCGATCGCGCCCCACCCGTTGGCCGGCGGGTCGGCGACGGGGAAGAGCCAGAGCAGCACCTTCGGGCTCAGCGGCAGCCCGGTGAGCAGCATGGCGGGTACGAAGACCACGGCGACCACCCAGAGCGACGGCAGCAGGCGCCGCAGCCGGCGCACGACCGCGCCCGGTCCCCAGCGGTGCAGCGAGGCGGCCATCAGCGAGCCGGCCAGCGCGAACATCACCGACATGGCCGGGAAGACGAGGGTCAGGGTGGCCCATCCGGTGACGTGGTAGACGACGACTCGAACGATGGCCAGAAAGCGGAGCAGGTCAAGGTATCGGTTTCGCATCAGCCTGCATCTATGTCCGGGGGCACGGGGCTGGTCCTCCCCCTACCCTCCGGAGCGACCCCGGCAAACGGCCTGCACCTCACGGAAACGTGAGATCCTCCACCGGCCGACCGACACCGATCACGCCCGGGCCACCGGGCCGGGGGCGCACCCCGACCCGGCGCCGGTCAGAAACCCAGCTTGCGCAGCTGCTTCGGGTCCCGCTGCCAGTCCTTCGCCACCCGCACGTGCAGGTCCAGGTAGACCCGGGTGCCGAGCAGCTCCTCGATCTGCCGCCGCGCGGTCGTGCCGACCTCCTTGAGCCGGGTGGCCCGGTGGCCGATCACGATGGCCTTCTGGCTGGGCCGCTCGACGTACACGTCGGCGTAGATCTTCATGAGCTTGCCCTCGGGGATCATCTCCTCGACGACCACCGCGATGGAGTGCGGCAGCTCGTCGCGGACGCCCTCCAGGGCGGCCTCGCGGATCAGCTCGGCGACCAGCACCTGCTCCGGGTCGTCGGTGAGCATGTCGTCCGGGTAGAGCTGCGGCGACTCGGGCAGGTAGCGGGTCATCACCTCGACCAGCGTGTCGACCTGGTGCCCGGAGACCGCGCTGACCGGCACCACCTCGGCGAACTCGCCCATCTCGCTGACCGCGAGCAACTGCTCGGCCAGCCGCTTGCGGTCCACCAGGTCGGTCTTGGTGACCACCGCCAGCACGGTGGCCTTCAGTTCGGCCAGCTCGCCGGTGATGAACCGGTCGCCGCGCCCGATCGGCTCGTCCGCCGGGACGCAGAGGCCGATCACGTCGACCTCGCTCCAGGTCTGCCGGACCAGGTCGTTGAGGCGCTCGCCGAGCAGCGTGCGGGGGCGGTGCAGGCCCGGGGTGTCGACCAGCACGAGCTGGGAGTCCGGGCGGTGCAGGACGGCCCGGATGATGTGCCGGGTGGTCTGCGGCTTGTTCGAGGTGATGGCGATCTTCTGCCCGACGATCGCGTTGGTCAGCGTCGACTTCCCGGCGTTCGGACGGCCGACGAAACAGGCGAAACCCGCCCGGTACGGGCGCTGCTGCGGGTCGCTCCCGCCGCCGCCCCGCTCGCCGGAACGCGCCTCCGGCCGGCCGGTCACTCGACCACCGTGCCGAGGACGGTGCCGTCCGGCGCGGCCACGTGGATCGGCGCGTCGGCGGCGAGGTCCCGCACCGCCGCGTGCCCGGCGCCGTCCAGCGTCGACGCCTCGGTCACCACCACGGCGGCCTCCAGTCGGCTCGCGCCGGCCGCCGCCGCCGACGCCACCGCGAGCTGGAGCGCGGTGATCGTCAGCGAGGGCAGGGAGACGCTGGCCGCGGCGTACGTCCGCCCGTCCTGGTCGCGCACCGCCGCGCCCTCCACGGCGCCCACCCGGCCACGGGCGCCCCGGGCCAGGACGACCAGCTTGCCGTCCTCGGCGCTCAGTTCGACCGGTTCGGACGGGGTGGGCCGGGCGGCCGGCACGGCGGGTGACTCAGGCATCGGCGGGTTGCCTCTCCTCGGATCGGTTCGTGTCGCCCCGGGGCTCGGCGTGTTCGCCGCGGCCCGGGCCGTCCTGCGTGTCGGTCGACTCCACCCGGCTCACCAGCACGGTGTCGATCCGGTTGCGTCGGCCGGTGGTGCCCTCGGCGATCAGCCGGAGCCCGGCGACCTCGACCTGCGCCCCGGGGATCGGGACGCGGCCCAGGGACTGGGCGAGCAGGCCGCCGACGGTCTCCACCTCGTCGGTGGGCAGCTCGGTGTCGAACAGCTCGCCCAGATCCTCCACCGGGAGCCGTGCGGTGACCCGCACCGCCCCGTCGTCGAGGTGCTCGACCGGCGGCCGCTCGACATCGTACTCGTCGGTGATCTCGCCGACGATCTCCTCCAGGATGTCCTCGATGGTGACCAGCCCGCCGGTGCCGCCGTACTCGTCGACGACGATGACCAGGTGGTTGCGGGCGGCCTGCATCTCCGAGAGCAGGTCGTCGACCGGCTTCGACTCCGGCACGAAGGTGGCCGGGCGCATCAGCTCGGCGACGGGGAGCCGGCCGTCCTCCGGGGCGCCGCCCTGGGTGCGCCGGATCAGGTCCTTGAGATAGAGCACGCCGAGCACGTCGTCGACGCTCTCGCCGATCACCGGGATCCGGGAGAACCCGGAACGCAGGAACAGCGCCAGCGCCTGGGAGAGGGTCTTGCGCTCCTCTATCCACACCATCTCGGTGCGCGGCACCATCACCTCGCGGGCGATCGTGTCGCCGAGCGCGAAGACCGAGTGGATCATCTGGCGTTCGCCGTGCTCCACGACGCCGCGCTGCTCGGCCAGGTCGACCAGTTCGCGCAGCTCCACCTGGGTGGCGAACGGCCCCTCCCGGAAGCCACGGCCCGGGGTGACCGCGTTGCCGATCAGGATCAGCAGCGAGGCGAGGGGGTTGAGCGCCCGGCCCAGCCAGCGGACGAGCGGCGCGACGGACCGCCCGACCACGTACGCGTGCTGCCGGCCGATGGTGCGCGGCCCGACCCCGACCACCACGAAGCTGATCACGGTCATCGCGCCGGCGGTGACCAGCGCCGCCCGCCAGCCCGCGCCGAAGGTGTCCACCGCGACGAGCGCGACCAGGGTGGTGGCGGTCAGCTCGGCGAGCAGCCGCAGCAGCAGCAACAGGTTGAGGTGGCGGACCACGTCCCCGGCGACGGCCTGGAGCGTCCGGGCGCCCCGCACGCCGTCGCGGGCCAGCTCGGCGGCGCGGGCGGGCGAGACCGCGGCGAGGGCCGCCTCGGTCATCGCGATCAGGCCGGCCAGCACCACCAGGCCGGCCGCGGAGACCAGCAGTTGCAGGTCGGGCAGGCCGGTGGCGCCGGCCGCCAGTGTCGGGGTGACCATCACCGGGACCGGGTCGACCGCCAGCTCGCCAGCAGTCGGGCCTGGAGCGCGAACATCTCCCGCTCCTCCTCCGGCTCGGCGTGGTCGTAGCCGAGCAGGTGCAACACGCCGTGCACGGTGAGCAGGTGCAGCTCGTCGGCGGCGGCGTGACCGGCGGTCGCCGCCTGCTTGGCCGCCACCTCCGGGCAGAGCACGATGTCGCCGAGCAGCGCCGGCTCGCCGCCGGCGGCGGTGCTCTCGCCCGGCCCGTGGTCGACGCTGCCCTCGTCCATGGGGAAGGCGAGCACGTCGGTCGGGCCGTCGCCGCCCATCCACCGGTGGTTGAGCTCGGTCATGTAGTCGATGTCGACCAGCAGCACGGACAGCTCGGCGAGGGGGTTGACCCCCATCTCGTCGAGGGCGTGCCGGGCGACGGCGAGCACGGCGTCGGTGTCGACGGCGACGCCGGACTCGTTGGCGATCTCGATGGACAACAGTCTTCCCTCGGTGGTCTAGCGGCGCCGGCCGGCCCGGCCGCCCTGGGCGGACCGCCCGGGCACGGCGTGCACGCTCTGCGCCTGCTGGTTCTCCCGCTCGGCGTCCCAGCGGGCGTACGCGTCGACGATCTCCCCGACCAGTCGGTGCCGCACCACGTCGGAGCTGGAGAGCTGGGCGAAGTGCACGTCCTCGACGTTCTCCAGGATCTCCCGGACCACCCGCAGGCCGCTGGTCGTCCCGCCGGGAAGGTCCACCTGGGTGACGTCACCGGTGACGACGATCTTGGAGTTGAAGCCGAGCCGGGTGAGGAACATCTTCATCTGCTCGGGCGTGGTGTTCTGTGCCTCGTCGAGGATGATGAACGCGTCGTTGAGGGTACGCCCCCGCATGTACGCCAGCGGGGCCACCTCGATCGTGCCGGCCGCCATCAGCTTGGGGATGGAGTCCGGGTCGAGCATGTCGTGCAGCGCGTCGTAGAGGGGGCGCAGATAGGGGTCGATCTTCTCGTTGAGCGTGCCGGGCAGGAAGCCGAGCCGCTCCCCCGCCTCGACCGCCGGACGGGTGAGGATGATCCGGTTGACCTGCTTGGCCTGCAGCGCCTGGACGGCCTTGGCCATGGCCAGGTAGGTCTTGCCGGTGCCGGCGGGGCCGATGCCGAAGACGATGGTGTGCGCGTCGATCGCGTCGACGTAGCGCTTCTGGCCCAGCGTCTTGGGGCGGATGGTGCGGCCGCGCCGGGAGAGGATGTTGAGCGTCAGGACCTCGGCGGGCCGCTCGGCGCCGCCCTGCTCGAGCATGCCGACGGTACGCCGGACGGCGTCAGTGGTCAGGGTCTCGCCTTTCTCGATGAGCTCGAGCAGCTCGCTGAAGATCCGCTCGGCGAGGGCGTTGTCCGCGGGGGCGCCGGTGATGGTGATCTCGTTGCCCCGGACGTGCACGTCGCTGTCGACCGAGCGCTCGACCAGTCGCAGGATCTCGTCACCCGCGCCGAGCAGGTTGACCATGATCTTGGAATCCGGAACGGTGATCCTGGTCTGCACCCGGGGCGGGCCGGGAGGTGGGGTGCCGGTCATAGGTCGGGCCGAGGGGCCCTGCGCCACCTGCTCTCGATCTCGGCGCCGGGCCTGCTGGCGCGGCGTGCTGACGTTGCCTCCATCGTATCCGTTCAACAGCGGCGGCACCGCGCCCATTTCCGCGCGCGCGGGACGCCGCACCCGGCGTGACCGGGCGGCGGCGAAGCGGACACGGCGGGCGGGACGGCACGGGCGGGACGTGCCGCGCCGGCTCCGCCCCGCCCGTCGCGCCGGCCGTCAGGAGCCGGCGCGGAAGTCGTACCGGTCGAAGGTCTCCTGGGTGCGGGTGAACCGGTAGGTGGCCCAGTGCATCCGGACCACCGCGCCGCGCTCGTCCCGGGTGAGCCGGAGCAGCTCGCCCACCTCGCGGCCGGAGACCGTGCGGTAGACGTCGGGCTGGTCCGCCAGCGGCGCGAAGACCGCCGGCGGCTTCCCCGCGGGGTCGTCCGCGCCCCGGGCCCGCAGCGCGCCGTCGTGCCACGAGAAGACGTACTCGAAGCCCTCGCCCCACCAGCGGCCCAGCAGCCCGCGTACGCCCTCGGGCGCGGGCGGACCCGGCCGCCACGGCACGACGTCGGCCGGGTCGTGCTCGACGGCGGCGGCCAGCAGCCGGTGCGGCAGGTCGAGGACCTCGGCGGCCGTGCCGGAGGAGCCGAGCACCGCGACGCCCATCGCGCCGGGCGTCCCCTCGCCGCCCCGCCGGCCGTAGACGCCGGCCAGGAAGCCGGGCATCGCGCCGTCGTGCCCGACGTGCATGATCCGCTTGCCCTGCGGCACCAGGATCAGCCCGAGCCCGAATCCGCCGGCCCAGAGCGTCTCGTCGGTCACCGTCGCCGGCCAGCGCATCTCCTCCAGGGTGGCCGGGGCGAGCACCGCGCCGGCCGGGTCCAGCGCGGTCGGGTCGGCGAGGAAGGCCGCCCAGCGGGCCATGTCGGTGGCGGTGCTCCAGAGCTGCGCCGCCGGGCCCACCGCGCCGAAGTCGGTGGGCGGCTCGGGGTGCGCCTCGTCGGAGTACGCGTCGACGAGGAAGCCGGTCGCGGCGTGCGGGCCCGGCGTCACCGAGGTGTCGGCCAGCCCCAGCGGGGTCAGCACCCGCTCGGCGAGCACCTCCGCCCAGGTGCCGCCCCGCAGGTGGCCGACGAGCCGGCCGAGCAGCGCCATGCCCAGGTTGGAGTAGTGGTAGCGGCGGCCCGGGGGCAGCACCCGCTCGGCCCGGGCCAGGTCGGCGACCAGCTCGTCGACGTCGGGCGCGCGCAGGCTGTCCCAGACGTCGCCGTACGGCTCCCGCTGCAGGCCGGCGGTGTGCGACAGCAGCCGACGCACGGTCAGCTCGCCGTGGGCCGGCAGGTCCAGGTGGCGGCCCAGCGGGTCGTCGAGGTCGAGCAGGCCGTCGTCGCGGCACTGCAGGGTCAGCACGGCGGTGAACGTCTTGGTGACCGAGCCGATCCGGAACCGGGTGCCCGGCCCCAGCTCGGCGTCGTTGCCGGTGCCGCCGACCGTGCACGTCCACAGCGGCCGGTCGGCCCGGTGCAGGGCCGCCGACACCGCCGGCACCCGGGCCTGCGCCTGGACCGTGCGCACCAGCCGGGACAGGCGCTCCTGGACCGCCGTCACGCGAGGTTCCGGGCCAGCATCGGGCCGAGCGGCGCACCGCCGAGCACGTGCGCGTGCACGTGGAACACCTCCTGGCCGCCGTACGCCCCGGTGTTGAACATCAGCCGGAAGCCGTCGCCGAGCAGCCCCTCGTCCTCGGCCACCGCGGCGGCCGTGGCGAGCACCTCGCCGGCCAGCCCCGGATCGCCCTGGGCGAGCGTCGCCACGTCGGCGTAGTGCTCCTTCGGGATGACCAGCACGTGCACCGGCGCCTTCGGGCCGATGTCGCGGAAGGCGAGCGTGGTGGCGGTTTCCCGGACGACGGTGGCCGGGATCTCCCCGGCGACGATGCGGCAGAACAGGCAGTCGGTTCCCATCGGGGCAGTGTAAGGAAGGGCACCTCGTCGACGCCCGCGCGCGGGCGGGTCCCTCGCCGACGGCGGGCGTGCCCGGCAGGGCATGATGGCCGGCGTGACTTCACGGGCGGTACTGGTGACGGGGGCCTCGCGCGGCATCGGGCGGGCGGTGGCGACCGCGTTCGCGGCCGGCGGCGACCGGGTGGCGATCCACCACCGGGACTCGGCGGAGGCGGCCGAGCGGCTGCGCGCCGAGCTGCCCGGCGAGGGGCACGTGGTGGTCCGCGCGGACCTGACCGACCCGGACGCCGTACGGGCCATGGTGGACGAGGCGGCCGGCCTGCTGGGCGGGCTGGACGTGCTGGTCAACAACGCCGGCGTGTACGGCGAACGGGACAGCCCGCACCCGGTCTTCGGCGCCTCCTACGAGCAGTGGCGGCGGCAGTGGCGGCAGGTGGTGGAGACCAACCTGACCGGCGCGGGCAACGTCATCTGGTGCGCCGCCCAGCACATGCGCGAGCGGGGCGGCCGGATCGTCAACGTCTCCTCCCGGGGCGCCTTCCGGGGCGAGCCGGACCAGCCGGCGTACGGGGCGAGCAAGGCGGGGCTGAACGCGCTGGGGCAGTCGCTGGCGGTGGCCCTCGCCCCGTACGGCATCGCGGTCGCCACGGTCGCCCCGGGCTTCGTGGAGACCGACATGACCACCGAACACCTGCGCGGGGAGCGGGGCGCCGCGATCCGGGCCCAGAGCCCCTTCGACCGGGTGGCCCGCCCCGAGGAGATCGCCGCCGCCGTGCACTGGCTGGCCAGCCCCGAGGCGGAGTGGGCCTCCGGCACCATCGTCGACCTCAACGGGGCCTCCTACCTGCGCAGCTGAGCGTCACCAGCGCGCGAGGCGGGTGGCGAGCACCGAGAGGGCGGCCACGCCGGCCGTCGAGGTGCGCAGCACCGAGGGGCCCAGGCGTACGGCGCGGGCGCCGGCGGCCCGGAAGGTTTCCAGCTCGCTGTCGGCGATCCCGCCCTCGGGGCCGACGACCAGCACGATCTCGCCCGTGGCGGGCAGCTCGGCGGTGGTCAGCCGCTCCTGCGCCTCCTCGTGCAGCACGAACGCCGCGGCGGCCCCGGCGATCCGGCGGGCGACCCGGCCCGTCGACTCGTCCGGCGCCCCCGCCACCACGGGCAGCCAGGCGCGGCGCGCCTGTTTGGCCGCCTCCCGGGCGGTCGCCGCCCACTTCTCCCGCGCCCGTACGCCCCGGTCGCCCCGCCACTGGGTGACCGAACGGGCCGCGGCCCAGGGCACGATCTCGTCCACCCCGACCTCGGTCATCGCCTGCACGGCCAGCTCGCCCCGGTCGCCCTTGGCGATGCCCTGCACCACCACGAGGCGCGGGACGGAGGCGTCCGCGTACCCCCGGGAGGTGATCTCCGCATCGAGCGTGCCCCGGCCGACGGCGGTGACCACGGCGGCGGCCGTGCCGCCGCGCCCGTCGGCGAGCAGCAGCTCCTCGCCGACGCGCAGGCGCTGCACGGTGGCGGCGTGGTGCCCCTCGGGACCGTCGAGGGTCAGCCGGTCGGCGGTGGGCAGCGACTCGACCAGGAACAGCGGCGCGGACACGACGATCAGGCTAGTCGCCGGCGGCGGACACCGGGACGGCGAGGGCCACGGAGGTCACCCGCTCGCCGCGGTCGCGGAGGCCGACCGGGTCGCCGCGGCGCGCGGCGACCCGGGCCGGGAACGTCAGGCGTGTCCGTTGAAGGCGTCGCGCATCCGGGAGAAGAAGCCGCCCTGCTTGGTCAGCTCGGCGACCTCCTCGCCCCGGGTCTTGGCGAAGTCGCGCAGCATGCGTTCCTGGTCGGCGTCGAGCTTGGTCGGGGTGCGCACGTCGAGGTGGACGTAGAGGTCGCCCCGGCCCGTGCCGCGCAGGTGCGGCACGCCCCGGGCGCGCAGCCGCAGCGTGCTGCCCGGTTGGGTGCCGGCCTTGACGTCGACCGTCTCCTCGCTGTCCAGCGTCTTGATGGTCAGCCGCGTGCCCAGCGCCGCCGCGGTCATCGGCACGGTCACCCGGCAGTGCAGGTCGTCGCCCTTGCGGGAGTAGACGTCGTGCGGCCGCTCGTGAATCTCCACGTAGAGGTCGCCCGCGGTGCCCCCGCCCGGGCCGACCTCGCCCTGCTGGGCCAGCCGGATGCGCATGCCGTCCTCGACGCCGGCGGGGATCTTGACGGTCAGCGAGCGCCGGGTGCGGACCCGGCCGTCGCCGGCGCAGGTCGGGCAGGGGTGCGGGATGGTGGTGCCGTAGCCCTGGCAGACCGTGCACGGCCGGGCGGAGACCACCTGGCCGAGGAAGGTGCGCTGCACGGACTGCACCTCGCCCCGGCCGCCACACGCCTCGCAGGTGGCCAGGTGGGTGCCGGCCGCCGTGCCGGCGCCGGAGCAGGTGGTGCAGAGCACCGCGGTGTCGACGGTGATCGGCGCCTCGACGCCGAACGCGGTCTCGTGCAGGTCCAGCTCCAGCCGCAGGATCGCGTCGGCGCCCGGCCGGGTCCGCGGCCGCGGGCCCCGCGACCCACCGGCCGCCCCGCCGAAGAACGCGTCCATGATGTCCTGGAAGCCGACGAACGGGCCGGCGCCGCCGGGACCGCCCGGGCCGCCCGCGCCGCCGCCGCCCGGGGCGAGCGGGTCGCCACCCAGGTCGACGATCTGCCGTTTCCGGTCGTCCGAGAGGACCTCGTACGCGGCGTTGATGTCCTTGAACTTCTCCTGGGCCTCCGGATCCGGATTCACGTCCGGGTGGAACTGCCGCGCCAACTTGCGGTAGGCGCGCTTGATCTCGTCGTCGGAGGCTTCCCGGCTCACCCCGAGAATGCCGTAGTAGTCCCTGGCCACTGCGTTCCGTGTCCTCATGTTCGTCTCGCGTTGCGCCGGTCGTCGGCCGGAGCCGGCCGTCGGCCCTGACTGGTCAGTTCTGGGCCAGCAGCTCGCCCACGTAGCGTGCCACGGCCCTCACCGTGGCGATGGTGCCGGGGTAGTCCATCCGGGTCGGCCCGAGCACGCCGAGGCCGCCGACGCTGGTCGAGCCCGGGCCGTAGCCGGTGCTGACCACCGAGGCGGCACGCAGGTTGTCGATCTCGTTCTCGTCGCCGATCAGCACCCGGGTCGTGCTCGGCTCCGCCTCGCCGATCAGCTTGAGCATCACGACCTCCTCCTCCAGCGCCTCCAGGATGGGGCGCAGGGAGCCCTGGAAGTCGAGCAGGCCGCCGCGGGTGAGGTTGGCGGTGCCGGCCAGCGCGATCCGCTCCTCGTGCCGCTCGATCAGCGTCTCGAGCAGCACCGTGGAGAGGGTGGTCATGGCAGGCCGCAGGTGCGGCACCGACTCGTCGACCAGCGCCTGCACCAGCGGCGGGGTCTCCGACAGCCGGATGCCGACCAGCTTCTCGTTGACCAGCCGGCGCAGGTCCGTGACGTCGTCGGCGGGGATCGGCCCGGGCAGCTCGACCAGCCGCTGCTCGACCCGGCCGGTGTCGGCGATCATGACCAGCATCAGCCGGGTCGTGGAGATCGGCACCAGCTCCAGGTGGCGGACGGAGGAGCGGGCCAGCGACGGGTACTGCACGACGGCGACCTGCCGGGTGAGCTGCGCCAGCAGCCGGACGGTGCGGTGCACCACGTCGTCGAGGTCGACGGCGCCGACCAGGAAGCGCTCGATCGCCCGGCGCTCGGCCGGGCTGAGCGGTTTGACCCGGGACAGCCGGTCCACGAAGAGCCGGTAGCCGCGGTCGGTGGGCACCCGACCGGCGCTGGTGTGCGGCTGGCGGATGTAGCCCTCCTCCTCCAGCACGGCCATGTCGTTGCGGACGGTCGCCGGTGAGACCCCGAGCTGGTGCCGCTCGACCAGCGCCTTGCTGCCGACGGGCTCCTGCGTGGCGACGTAGTCCTCGACGATCGCGCGCAGCACGGCGAGCTTGCGGTCGTCGAGACCCATCCTCCCCACCTCCCTGTCGCGCGTCGGGCCCGGCACCCGAGGGGCCGGGCGGTGCTGGCACTCGTCCGTAGCGAGTGCCAGTCTACGTCGGCGTGCGCGTCGACGCGATGATCAACCTTGGACCGGCGGTCCGATCCGCGCCGCCGTGGCGACGCCGCCAGGGCCGTTCATCCGGACAACCCGGCCGGTGTCGCCCTGGTGCGCCCTTGCCGGCGGCGCCTACCGTGACGTCCATGACTGAACCACCTCGCCCTCCCGGAGCGGGGGACCCCGGCGACCGGCCGGACCCGACCGCTCCGTCGGGGGTTCCCGGCCCGCCCGGCGCCGACGACCCCACCGCACCACTGTCCGGGGCGCCGGGCCCGGGCGGCTATCCCCCGCCCGGCGGCTATCCGCCGCCCACCGGTGACCAACCGCCGTCGGGTGGCTACCCTCCGCCGGGTGGCTACCCACCGCCCGGGGGCCAACCCCCGCCCGGCGGCTACGCCCAGCCGGGCGTCGGCTATCCGACCGGCGGGGCCTACGGCGCCCCCACCGGCGGCTACGCCAACAACGAGGACAAGAACTGGGCGCTGATCGCCCACTTCGGCGGCGCGGCCGGCGTGGTCTTCGGCGGCGGCCTGCTCGGCTGGGTCGCGCCGCTCATCGCGCTGATGACCCGTGGGCAGCAGTCGCCGACCGCCCGGGCGCACGCCGTCGCGGCGCTGAACTTCCAGATCACCTGGGCGATCGCGGGCGTGCTGAGCTGGGTGCTCACCCTGGTCACCTGCGGAATCCTGTTCTTCGTCCCGATGCTCATCTGGCTCGTGCCGCTGATCTTCGGGATCATCGGCGGGGTCAAGGCCAACGAGGGCGTGCTCTACCGCTACCCGATGAGCTACAGCTTCACCAGGTGAGCCGGGCCGGCCGGTCCACCGGCCGGCTCAGGCCACGCTCCCCGAGGGCCCGCTGCCGGCTCAGGGCAGCAGGTCGCGGACGACCGCGTCGGCCAGCAGCCGTCCGCGCAGGGTCAGCACGGCGCGGCCCGCCGCGTACTCGGGGCCGGCCAGCAGGCCGCCGGCGAGCGCCCGCTCGGCGCCGGCCCGGCCCGCGTCGTCCAGCGCGTCCAGCGGCAGCCCCGAGGCGAGCCGCAGCCGGAGCATGACGTCCTCCATGTGCGCCTCGTCGGCGGTGAGCACCTCCCGGGCCAGGCCGGGCGACCCGCCGCCGGCCAGCCGCTTCGCGTACGTCGTGGGGTGCTTCACGTTCCACCAGCGCACGCCACCGACGTGGCTGTGCGCCCCGGGGCCGAGGCCCCACCAGTCGGCGCCGGTCCAGTAGAGCAGGTTGTGCCGGCACCGGGCCGCCTCGCCACGGGCCCAGTTCGACACCTCGTACCAGGAGAAACCGGCCGCGCCGAGGGCGGCCTCCGCCGCGAGGTAGCGGTCCGCGGCGACGTCGTCGGAGGGGTACGGCAGCTCGCCGCGCCGCATCCGGGCGGCGAGCCGGGTGCCGTCCTCCACGATCAGGGCGTACGCGCTGACGTGGTCCACGCCCGCGGCGACGACCTGGTCGAGGGAGGCGGCGAAGTCGGCCTCGCTCTCCCCCGGCGTGCCGTAGATGAGGTCGAGGTTGACGTGGTCGAACCCGGCCTCGCGGGCCTCCCGGGCGGCGGCGGTGGCCCGGCCGGCGCTGTGCGTGCGGTCGAGGACCGCCAACACCCCCGGCGCGGCGGACTGCATCCCCAGCGAGATCCGGGTGTAGCCGGCCGCCCGCAGCGCCCGCAGCGACTGCGGGGTAACCGACTCCGGGTTGGCCTCGGTGGTCACCTCAGCGTCGGGCGCGAGCCCCCAGGTGCGGTCGATGCCGTCGAGGATCCGGGCCAGGTCGTCGGCGGGGAGCAGCGTGGGGGTGCCGCCGCCGACGAAGACCGTGTCGACCCGCGGCGGCGGGGCGTCGCCCAGCACCCGGCCGGCGAGCGCCAGCTCGGCCAGCACGGTGTCGGCGTACCCCTCCCGGCTCGCCCCGCCGCCCAGCTCGGCCGCGGTGTAGGTGTTGAAGTCGCAGTAGCCGCAGCGGCTGGCGCAGAACGGGACGTGCACGTACACGCCGAAGCCCCGCGCGCCGACCGCGCGGGTGGCGGCGGCGGGCAGCGACCCGTCGACGGGGACGGATTCGCCTTCTGGAAGGACGCCGGGCATGGCCACTAGTGTGCCCGGCATGACCTCTCCCGACGTGCTCGTGCGGGCCGCCACGGCCCGCGGGGTGACCACCCTCACCCTGGACAGCCCGCACAACCGCAACGCGCTCTCCACGCCGCTGATGACCCAGCTGCTGGCCAGCCTCGCCGAGGCGGTCGCCGACGACGCCGTCCGCGTGGTCGTGCTGGACCACACCGGGCCGGTCTTCTGCTCGGGGGCGGACCTGAAGGAGACGGCCGCCGCGTACGCCAGCGGGTCGGTGCCGGCCGGGATGCTCGGGGACGTGCTCGCGGCGGTCTGGGAGTGCCCGAAGCCGGTGGTGGCGAAGGTGGCCGGCCCGGCCCGGGCCGGCGGGCTGGGCCTGATCGCGGCGGCCGACCTGGCGGTGTGCGCGCAGGACGCGACGTTCGCCTTCACCGAGGTGCGGATCGGGGTGATCCCGGCGGTGATCTCCGCGACCGTGCTGCCCCGGCTGCACCCCCGCGCGGCGGCCGAGCTCTACCTGACCGGGGACACCTTCGACGGCCGGCGGGCGGCGGAGATCGGGCTGGTCACCGCCGCGGTGCCGGCCGACGGGCTGGACGCCGCCGTCGCCGGGTACTGCGACTCGCTGGTCCGGGGCGCGCCGGGCGCGCTGGCCGGGGCGAAGCAGCTGCTGCGCCGGCCGCCCGCCGCCGACCTGCGGGAGGAGATCGCCGGTCTGTCCACCCTCTCGACCGGGTACTTCCTCTCGGACGAGGGCCGCGAGGGCGTGCCGGCCCCGGACGGCGAGGCCACGGCGGGCGCCGGCCGGTAGCGGGGCGGGCCGAGGTCGCCGGCGCCCGGGCGGGAACAGGTGGGGCCGCCCGGGAAACGGGAACCCGCGGGCTCACCCGGGACCGCCCTTCGGCCCCGGGGGCCCGCCCGTCCGGCGGCCGGTGCCGCGCGGGGCGGACCGGGCGGGAACCGGTCGGACGACCCGGCAGGGCCCATGGGGGACGTACGCTTGTCGGACTGTCGAACAGGGGGTGTGGGTGCGAACTCGGGCAGTCGTGGCGGGCGGCGTCGTCCTCGTCCTCGCCGCCGTGGTCGGAGTCTGGATTGTCGTCCGGCAGGTGGGCGGGCAGTTGCGCCTGCCGCTGTCCAGCCGGACGTGCACGGTGCAGGCGGACGGCCGGGTGGCCCTGGACGCCGACCAGATGGCCAACGCGGCGACGATCGCGGCGATCGGCGCGCAGCGCAGGATGCCCGAGCGGGCCGTGGTGGTGGCCCTGGCCACCGCGTACCAGGAGTCCGGCCTGCGCAACCTCGCCGGGGGCGACCGCGACTCGGTGGGGCTGTTCCAGCAGCGCCCGAGCCAGGGCTGGGGCACCCCGCAGGAGATCCGCGACCCCCGGTACGCGGCGAACCGGTTCTACGCCGCGCTCAAGAAGGTGCGCGGCTGGGAGCGGATGCGCGTCACCGACGCGGCGCAGAGGGTGCAGCGGTCCGCCTTCCCCGAGGCGTACCAGAAGTGGGCGGACGAGTCCGAGGTGTTGAGCCGGGCCCTGCTCGGGCACGCCACCGGCGCGGTGGCCTGCACGGTGAGCCGCGACCCGGTGATGCGCGGGGAGGCCGCGGCGACCGCGCTGACCCGCGGCCTGTCGCTGGACTGGGGCCTGGCCGCCGCCGGCGCGGCCGACCTGACCGGCCTCACGATCCCCGCCGCCGACGAGCGCCGGGGCTGGCGGTACGCGCACTGGCTGGTCTCCCACGCGCACGACCACGGGGTGAAGCGGGTCCGCTTCGGCGGCCTGGAGTGGACCGCCCGCGACGGCACCTGGGACCGGGTGAGCGGCGAGCCGACCACCGGTGGCCGGGTGGTCGCCGAGGTCTTCGGCGAGGCGTAGCCGCCCCGATCTCCTTACCGGCAGTCACCGCACAATCCGTCATTACGGGCGGAAAGCCCCATCGCCACCCTCCCGCGCGACGAATCGTAGTCGCCCCGCTGCCCACGGTCGGGACACGGTCGCATATCACGCGGGGCAGTACCCCACACCGGAATCAGCGGGTTACGATCGGCGGCCTGTGCCAGCAATGGTTTCGCCTCATGGGGAGGGGTACGTCGAGGTGTTCGACTACGGCGACCGGACCGGTTACGAACCGATCAGTGACACCGACCGCAAGGAGTTCCACGAGCAGGGCTTCCTCCTGCTGCGCAACGTCCTGACGGAAGACCACCGGGCGGCGCTGGAGGCGGCGGTCGACCGCGTCTACGCCGAGGAGAAGGCCAAGGGCAACACCACCAAGGACGGCACCCTGCACCTGCTGGGCTTCCTGGAGCGGGACGAGCTCTTCGGCGACCTGCTGACCCACCCGATCGCCTTCCCGTACATGTGGGGCCTGGCCGGCTGGAACATCTACACCCACCACAACCACCTGGACGTCACCCCGCCGGCGGCGGAGCCGGAGAAGCCGTACTGGGGTTGGCACCAGGACGGATACCGGCAGAACTCCGACCCGGAGACGATGGACCCGAACCTGCCCCGGCCGATGTTCTCCCTCAAGGTGGCCTACGTCCTCTCCGACCTGTCGGAGAAGGGCCGGGGCGCCACCAAGGTGATCCCGGGCAGCCACCTGTGGAACTCGCTGCCGCGCCCGGAGGACACCTCCGTGCACAACCCGGACCCGGAGGGCACGGTGGAGATCACCGCCAACCCGGGCGACGCGTTCATCTTCGACCGCCGCCAGTGGCACTCCCGGTCGACGAACCTGTCGAACATCACCCGCAAGATGCTCTTCGTCGGCTACACCTACCGGTGGATCCGCCCCCTCGACGAGCTGCACATCGACAAGGACGGCGAGTGGTGGGCCAACCGCACGCCGGTGCAGCGCCAGCTCTGCGGTGAGGGCACGCACACCGCGAACTACTGGGGCATCAACTGGGACGGCTACATCGACGACGAGATCCCGCTGCGCAAGGAGCTCAAGCAGCGCGGCCTGCTCGACCGCAACATCCCCTGGCTGCGCTGAGCCGGTCACCCGGCTCCCGCCGACGCGACGTCGAACGGGCCCCCTCCCTGTCGGGACGGGGCCCGTTCCCCGTTCACCCGCCCCGGCGTCAGCTCCGGCCGGTGAGCCGGCGGCGCGCCTTCTGCCGGATCGGCTCGGGCAGGTCCGGCGCGTCGAGCAGCCGGGGCAGCAGGTCGGGCTCCAGGTTCAACGCCCGGAACACCTCGCCGATCGTCACCCCGTGCGCGGGCCGGTCCACCACCTCGACCGGGTCGCCCGCACCGACCTCCCCCTCCCGCAGCACCCGCAGGTACGCGCCGGGCGTCGCCCGCACCGTGAACCGCTTGATCAGGTCCGGCACGCCCCAGAAACCGGCGAACGTGGTGCACGGCGTGCGGGGCTTGGTCACCTGGAGCAGCGCCGACCCGATCGCCCACTGCTCGCCGATCACCGCGCCGGTCACGTCGACCGCGTACGTGGTCAGGTTCTCGCCGAACCCGCCGGGGCGGATGGCGCGACCGATCTCGGCCGCCCACCAGCCGGCGTCCTCCTCGGCGTACGCGTAGACCGCCTGGTCCGGGCCGCCGTGCTGGGCGCGCTCGCCGATGAAGTCGCCGGCCACCCCGTCCGCGCGCAGCAGCACCGGGCCCTGCACCGGCCGCTTGTCGATGCCGCTGCGCCCGCTCGCGTCGCCCGCCCATTCCGCCTCGGTCACGACGCCGAGGTTCACCGATGCCAGCCTGCCCGTCATGGCGGTCAGCCTAGCCCGCCCCGCGGACGGCCCCGAACCACGCGAGGGGCCCCCTGCGCACGCCTGGCGTCGACAGGGGGCCCGCACGGTTCCTCGTGGGCGTCAGCCCTTGACGGCTCCGGCCACCAGGCCGGAGACCATCCGCCGCTGCACCAGTAGGAAGAAGATGATCACGGGCAGGGTGAACAGGGTGGAAGCGGCCATCACCGGGCCCCAGGCGGTGTCGTCGCGGCCGAAGAAGAAGGTCATCGCGACCGGGAGGGTGTAGCTCTCCTGGTCGTTGATGAAGGTCAGCGCGAAGATCAGCTCGTTCCAGGCGGTGATGAACGAGAAGATGCTCGTCGCCACCAGGCCGGGGGCCACCAGCGGGAAGAGGACCTTCCGGAAGGTCTGCGCCCGGCTGGCTCCGTCGATGGCCGCGGCCTCCTCCAACTCCTTCGGCACCGCGGCGACGAAGCCACGCAGCATCCAGACCGCGAACGGCAGCGAGAAGCCGAGGTAGGTGAGGATCAGGCTGGGCAGGGTGTTGTAGAGCCCGAGCCGCTGGATCATCAGGAACAGGGGGATGACCAGCGCCTCCAGCGGGATCATCTGCACCACCAGCAGCATGATCAGGAAGGTGGTCCGCAGCTTGAACCGGAACCGGGCCACCGCGGTGGCGGCGAGCAGCGCGACCAGACCGCTGAGCAGCACCGTGCAGACCGCGACCAGCGCGCTGTTGAGGAAGAAGTCGGCGAAGGTCACGCCCGGGATCAGGTTGCCGGTGAGGATCTGGCGGTAGTGCTCCAGGGTCGGCTCGGACGGCACCGGCCGGGGCGTGGTCGAGAAGATCTCCGAACTCGGCTTCAGCGAGGTGGCGATCATCCAGTAGACCGGGAAAGCGGCGAAGAGCGCGACCAGCAGTCCCGCGCCGTTGAGGGCGACCCGCTTCACGCCTGCGCCGCCTGCGCGTCGCGTCACGCGTCCTCCTCCTGCTTGAGCACCATGCGGACGTAGAGGCCGGTCACCACCAGCAGGATCAGGGTGAGGATCACCGCGATCGCCGCGCCGAGGCCGTACTTGGGCGGGGGCGAGAACGCCTCCGCGTACGAGTAGATGGAGAGCATGAACGTCGGCCGGTCCTGCGTGCCGCCGGCCAGCACGAACTGCTGGGTGAAGACCTTGAAGTCCCAGATGGTGGAGAGCACGATCAGGATCCCGAAGACCGGCCGCAGCAGCGGGAAGGTGATCTTCCAGAACACCTTCCACGGCCCGGCCCCGTCGACCCGGGCCGCCTCGTGCAGCTCGCTCGGCACGCTCTTCAGGCCGGCCAGCACGCTGACCGCGATGAACGGGAACGAGTGCCAGACCACCACCAGGGTCAGGATCGAGAAGAACAACAGGGGCGAGTTGAACCAGCCGTACCCGGTCCAGTCACTGCGCCCGAAGAGGCTCTGCGAGAGCCCGTCGGGCAGCGCGTTGAACAGCCAGGTCACCAGGCCGCTGGTGTCGTCGAAGATCCACTTCCAGACGATCGTGCCGGTCAGCGCCGGGGTGGCCCAGGCCAGCATGACGCAACTGGCCACGAAGGCGGCCATCCGCTTGCCGAGCCGGTTGAGCAGCAGACCGACCAGGGTGCCCAGGATCATCGTCAGCACCACGTTGGCGGCGGCGAAGAGGACGGTGTTGCGCAGCACCGTCAGGAAGAACGGGTCGCCGAGGATCTCGGTGTAGTTGCCCAGTCCCACCCACGGCCACTCGCGGTCGCCGCGTAGCTGACGGACGTTGTTGAGCTGGTGGAAGGACATCACCACCACCTGGCCGAGCGGCCAGAGCAGCAGCACGCCGATGATCACCAGGCAGGGCAGGAGCAGCAGGTAGGGCAGGCGGTCCACCCGGCGACGCCGCCGCGCGGGGGTCTCCCGCGCGGCGCCCGCCTCCGGCGCCTCGGTCAGCGTGGTCACTTGGCGTTGAGGATGCTTTCCATCTCCGCGGCCGCGTCGGCGGTAGCCTTCTCGACCGTCTTCTGACCCTTCATGACCGAGCTGTTCATCGCCTGGGTCACCGTCTTGGTGCGGCTGACCTCCACCCACTTCGGGGTGAGCGGCGTGAGCTTGGTGTTCTGCATCGTGGTGGCGAACGCCCCCATGATCTTGTCGCTGGCGTACTTGTCGCCGCTGACCAGGTCCTTGTAGACCGGGAAGAAGCCGAGGCTGTCGGCGAACGCCTGGTCGTTCTTCTTGCTCAGCAGCACGGTCAGGTAGTCCCACGCGAGGTCCTGCCGCTCGCTGTCCTTCCAGACGGCGATGTCCGAGCCGCCGGCGAAGCCGGGCGCGGCCTTGCCGTCCGGGCCGGGGATCGGGAACGTGCCCCAGACCTTCTCGATGTCGGGGTTGTCCTTCTTGATGGCGCCCTGCTGCCAGCTGCCGCCGAAGGCCATCGCGGCCTTGCCGGTGGCGAACTGGGTCCGGGCGTCGATCTCGTTCCAGCCCGCGGCGGCCGGCGGGGCCACCTTGTGCACGGTCACCAGGTCGGTCCAGAACTTGACGGCCTTCTGCGCCTCGGGCGTGTTGTAACCCGACTTCCAGGTGTCGCCCTGCTGGGTGGCGATCTCCGCACCGGCGCCCCAGAGGAACGAGTAGAAGGGCAGCTCCGAGTTGCCCGGCAGGGCGATGCCGTAGGTGCCCGGCTTCTTGGCCTGCACGGCCTTGGCGGCGGCCACCAGTTCCTCCCAGTTCGTCGGCGGCTTCACGCCCGCCTCGGCGAACCAGTCGGTGCGGTAGTACATCGCCCGGACGCCGGCGTACCACGGCACGCCGTACTGCTTGCCGTCGAGCTGGGCGTTCTTCACCAGGTCGGGGAGGATGTCCTTGCCCTCGGCCCAGCCGTTCATCTTGCCCGTGAGGTCGGCCAGCGCCTCCTGCGCCGCCCAGCCCTGGGTCTCGGTGTTGCCCAGCTCGGTGATGTCCGGCCCCTCACCGCCGGCGAGGGCGGCCTGGAACTTCTTCGGCGCCTCGAGCCAGGGGATGTACTGGACCACCACGTCGGTGTCCGGGTGCTTCTGCCGGAACTCGGTCTCGACGCCGTCGAGGAACTTGGTCTGCGCCTCGCTTCCCTCGCCCATCATCCAGACCGTCAGCTTGCTGTTGTCGGCGGCCTTCTCGTCATCGGAGCCACCGCAACCGGACAGCACCATCGCGGCCGAGGCCACGACGGCGGTGACCGGGGCCAGCCGCTTCCACCTGTTCACGCCACATCTCCCTCGCGCCGCTTGGCACTAACCTTCTCCGCCGCACCTTAGTAGGAAAAATTCCTTTACGACAGTGGACGGTTCGGCGAAAGAGAGGCGACGGTACCGCAGGAGCGGGACCGGGCGGGGGTCGGCACCGGGGCGAAACCGGTCGTACCCATACGAACGGGCGCCCGACCTGTCGGTCGGGCGCCCGTCGAGTGCGGTGCGGGGGTTACCGGTGGGTGACGCTGCGGCGACGCCCCACCCCGGCGACCAGCGCCACGGCGATGGCGGCCAGCACCACCTGGACCAGCAGCTCACCCCAGTCGATGCCGGAGGTCTCGGTGGCGATACCCATCGCCCGAGCCAGCACGGTGCCCAGCAGCGCGGCGCCGACACCGATCAGCATGTGCAGCCACATCGGCATGTTCTGGCGGCCCGGCACGAGCAGGCGACCCAGAGCGCCGACGATCAGACCAACGATGAGCGCAGTGACGATGCCCCAAACGGTGAGCTCCACGTCGCCCTCCTTCTGCGAATAAGCAATTCCACGGTCTGTGGTGTTCCTGTCGTGACCGCAATGTTCCCGACCGGCCGAAAAACCAAACCGGTTCGGACTCGCCGAGACGGCGTCGGGCGTCAATGGCGCACCGTGCGCCGAATACCGCCGCGGGACCGTCGGCGCAGGTGACGCCCCTTGCGACCGCGGGCCGGGCAGGCTGGCGGGAAGCCGTGGAATTTCTCCGACGCGAACGGCCGGCGCCCCGCCGGGCGGGACCACCGAGGGGTCCACGGCCCGGCCGGGGCGCGGGCCGTCGTACGTCGTCATCCGCCGGCGGGCCGGCGGCGCGTCACTTCTTGCCGGGGGCCTTGCCGTCCCCGGAGTCGGAGGAGAGCGCGGCGATGAAGGCCTCCTGGGGAACCTCCACCCGGCCCACCATCTTCATCCGCTTCTTGCCTTCCTTCTGCTTCTCCAGCAGCTTGCGCTTGCGGCTGATGTCACCGCCGTAGCACTTGGCGAGCACGTCCTTGCGGATCGCCCGGATGGTCTCCCGGGCGATCACCCGGCTGCCGATCGCGGCCTGGATCGGCACCTCGAACTGCTGGCGCGGGATCAGGTTGCGCAGCTTCGCCGCGATGGTGACCCCGTAGTTGTACGCCTTGTCCTTGTGCACGATCGCGCTGAACGCGTCCACCGGCTCGCCGTGCAGCAGGATGTCGACCTTCACGAGGTCGGACGCCTGCTCGCCCGAGGGCTCGTAGTCCAGCGAGGCGTAGCCCTTGGTACGGCTCTTCAACTGGTCGAAGAAGTCGAAGATGATCTCCGCGAGGGGCAGCGTGTAGCGCAGCTCCACCCGGTCGGCGGAGAGGTAGTCCATGCCGAGCAGGCTGCCCCGGCGGCCCTGGCAGAGCTCCATCACCGCGCCGACGTAGTCGTTCGGGGTGAGCACCGTGGCGCGCACGACCGGCTCGTACACCTCGGCGATCTTGCCCGTGGGGTACTCGCTGGGGTTCGTCACGACGATCTCCTGGCCGTCCTCCGTGATGGCCCGGTAGACCACGTTCGGCGCGGTGGAGATCAGGTCGAGGTTGTACTCGCGCTCCAGCCGCTCCCGGATGATCTCCAAATGCAGCAGGCCCAGGAAGCCGCAGCGGAAGCCGAAGCCGAGCGCCCCCGACGTCTCCGGCTCGTAGTCGAGCGCGGCGTCGTTGAGCTTGAGCTTGTCCAGCGCCTCGCGCAGGTTGGGGTAGTCGGAGCCGTCGATCGGGTAGAGCCCCGAGTAGACCATCGGCTTCGGGTCCTTGTAGCCGCCCAGGGCCTCCGTCGCCGGCCGGGAGTTGATGGTGATCGTGTCACCGACCCGGGACTGACGGACGTCCTTCACGCCGGTGATCAGGTAACCCACCTCGCCGACGCCCAGCGCGTCGGCCTTCACCATCTCCGGCGAGATGACGCCGATCTCCAGCAGCTCGTGCACCGCGGCGGTGGACATCATCTTGATCCGGTCCCGGGCGCTGATCCGCCCGTCGATCACCCGGACGTAGGTGACCACGCCCCGGTAGACGTCGTAGACCGAGTCGAAGATCATCGCGCGGGCGGGTGCGTCGGCGTCGCCGACCGGGGGCTTGAACTGTCGGACGATCTCGTCGAGCAGGTACGGCACGCCCTCGCCGGTCTTGCCGGAGACCCGGATGCAGTCCGCCGGGTCGCCGCCGATCAGCCGGGCCAGCTCCTCGGCGTACTTCTCGGGCTGGGCGGCCGGCAGGTCGATCTTGTTGAGCACCGGGATGATGTGCAGGTCGTTCTCGAGCGCCAGGTAGAGGTTCGCCAGGGTCTGCGCCTCGATGCCCTGGGCGGCGTCGACCAGCAGGATCGCGCCCTCGCAGGCGGCCAGCGACCGGGACACCTCGTAGGTGAAGTCGACGTGGCCCGGGGTGTCGATCATGTTGAGCACGGCGGTCTCGCCGGCCCGGTCGCCCTCCCGGATGGTCCAGGGCATCCGGACGGCCTGACTCTTGATCGTGATGCCGCGCTCGCGCTCGATGTCCATCCGGTCGAGATACTGCGCACGCATCTGCCGGGGGTCGACCACGCCGGTGAGCTGCAACATCCGGTCGGCCAGGGTCGACTTCCCGTGGTCGATGTGGGCGATGATGCAGAAGTTCCGGATGCGCGCCGGGTCGGTGGCACCAGGAGCGTTCGCGCCGGAATCGAGCGTCGGTGGCACAGCGGTCCGTTCTGGTCGGCTGACGTGAGCAGGCCGGCGCGACGCCGGCCCCCTCTATGCTCCCACGTCGCCGCCGCGCACCCGCTGCGCGGGCGATCCTCGCCCGGAGCGCACCCGGCGACAGGCCGGCGAGGGACCCGCACCGGCCGTTCGGCCACGCCGTCCCCGCGTGGCCGGCGAGCACCGGGGACACCCCGGCCCTGCCGGGCGCCGCACCGCGCCCGGCCGGATCACTCGGCGGGAGGCTCGACGAAGAGGGCGGCGAGCCTGGGCAGCCGTCGCCTCGCCTCCTCCTCGTCGTCGAAGTCCCAGAAGTCGTTGAGGTCCGGCACGGGCGCCGGCTCCCGGTCGGCCGGCAGGTCGGCGGCGGTGGCCCTGCGGTACGCGTCCCACGGCACCGCCAGCATCTCCTCGGCCGAGAACTCCTCGCCGCTCAGCGACGCCGCCCGGACCTGCGGCAACGCGGCCAGCGAGTCCGGGTCGGCGACGGCGCGGGCGAAGACCTCGCGGCCCTGGGTCATCAGCCAGCCCCGGAAGTGGTGGAAGCCCTCGTCGGAAACCCCGCCGTTGATCAGGTAGGCCGCACCCCACAGGTCGGCCTTGTGCGAGGCCGCCAGCACCCGGGCCTGGTGGCGGGCGTATCCGACGATGTCGTCCGGCTCGCGCTCGGCGAGCAGGGCGACGGCCCGCGCGGCGACCGCGTGCGGCTCTCCCCCGCCGCCGGCCCGGGCCCGGTCGATCAACTGCCAGAAGTCGTCGGTCCTCATGGCCTGGCAGTCTGGCAGACCGCGCCGCCGGCCCCGTCCGCAGCGGAACACCCCGGCGGGTCGCCGGGCCCGGTCGCCCCGCGCGGCGGTGTCCCGGTGCGGGGCGGCCGGCGGGCCGGCAGCATGGTGGCGTGACCCCCGCGTCCCCGCCCCCGGTGCCGTACCACGCGACCGCCCGCCGGCCGGCGTGGGAGACGCTGCCGGCGACGCTGCGCGCCGCGATCGGCGACCGACTGGGCGCCCCGGTGGTCGCCGCCCGGATCGCCGGCGCCGGCTTCACCCGGGGCTTCGCCGCCGTGCTCACCACCGCCGCCGGGGACCGGGCCTTCGTCAAGGCGGCGGCCACCGCCGAACAACCGCGTCTGGTCGACTGGTACGCCCGGGAGGCCGCCGTCCTCGACCGGCTCCCCGACGGCCTGCCGGCCCCCCGCCCCCGCTGGACGCTGGACGAGGCCGGCTGGTTCGCGCTCTGCCTGGACGCCGTCGACGGCCACACGCCCCGGCTCCCCTGGGATCCGGCCGAGCTGACCGCCGCCCTCACCGGGTACGCCGAGGTCGCCGCCGCGCTGGCCGCGCCCCCGGCGGCGCTGGCCCGGCTCGGGCTGCCCCACCTCGCCGACCTGGCCCGCGAGGACATCCTCTGGTGGGGCGAGGTGGCGGCCGGCCGGGAGCCGTCGCCGCCGCTGCCCGCGCCGGTCCGGGACCGCCTGCCCGACCTCGTCGCGCTGGAGTCCCGGCTCCCGGCGTACGCCGCCGGGGCGGGCGGCCTGATCCACGGCGACCTGCGGCTGGACAACGTGCTCATCGACGGGACCGGCCGGGCCTGGCTCTGCGACTGGACCTGGCTCTGCCACGGACCCGCCTGGTTCGACCTGGCCGGCCTGCTCCTCACCGCGTACGCCAGCGGCCTGGACGCCGACGCGCTCTTCGCCCGGCATCCGGCAGCGGCCGGCGCGCCCCCGGACGCGTTGGACGCCACCCTGGCCGCGCTGTCCGGCTACTTCCTCACCACGGCCGCCTCGGCGCCCCCGACGGCATCGCCGCACCTGCCGGCGCACCAGCGGTGGAGCGGCGAGCAGTCCCTCCGCTGGCTCGCCCGCCGGCAGGGCTGGACCTGACCGCCACACCGGCGCCGGCGCGCCCCCCGGGTACGGGCCGCACCCCGACTCTCCCACGTTCCCCCGGGCGCGGGCCGCACCCCGACTCTCGCGCGCTCCCCCGGGTGCGGGCCGCACCCCGACTCTCCCGCGCCGGCCCGCACCACTCCCGCCTCTGCCCGCGCCACTCTCCCGCGCCGGCCCGCACCACTCCCGCCTCTGCCCGCGCCGCTCTCCCGCCTCTGCCCGCGCCCGAGTCCCGCGTCCGCCGCGCCCGACTCCCGCATGCGGCCGTGTCGGCTCTCGCACGGTCGCATCCGCGTCCCTCCCGTCCGCGCCGGGGTTGAGGGCCGGGCGGGACGCGGGCCCCACCAGGGCGGGGCGGAGCCGTTTTGGTTCGTCCCGGGCGACCTGGTAACCTGGCTATTCGCGCAGCGATGACGCATGCTCGTCGCGCGCACAAGCTGACCAACCCGAGCTATCAAGACGAGGCTGTCGCGTGGCGAACATCAAGTCCCAGATCAAGCGCAACCGGCAGAACGAGAAGCGCCGGCTGCGTAACAAGTCGGTCAAGTCGTCGCTGAAGACCGCCGTCCGGAAGTTCCACGAGGCTGCGGAGGCTGGTGACGTCGAGAAGGCCACCATCCTCATGCGCGACGCCTCGCGCAAGCTGGACAAGGCGGTCAGCAAGGGCGTGATCCACTCGAACCAGGCCGCGAACCGCAAGTCCGCGATCGCCAAGCGCGTGGTGTCGCTCTCCGCCTGACGCGGCGACCTCAGACCTGACCGGAAGCCCCGGGCACTCCCCGGGGCTTCCGGCTGTCTGCGCTTTCTGCGTTCCGCACCCGGCCGGGATGACCCGGTCGGGCATTCGTCGTGCCGGCGGCCACGCGCGCCGGGCGCGTCCCGGCGCGTCAGCCGCCGGTCCGCTGCTCGCCGGGGCCGTGGCGCTGGCCCGGCTGGCCGGGCCGACCGTGCTCGGCGCGGGCGGCCCGCGGCACCGGCTCGGCCGTGACGACCACGCCGGGCACGCTGTGCGTGATCCAGTCGACCCTGGCCCGCCCGACCACGGGCTCCATCTGCCGACGGAAGCGGTCCCGCTCCTGCTCCGGCACGAGGGCCGCGGAACGGACCACCACGGCGGCCACCATGTCGTTGAGCTTCACCATCACCGCCACCGTGGCGGGCAGGACGAGCACCGCCCACCAGGTGACCAGCTCGGCGAGGGCGAGCAGCGCGGCGAGCGCGACGGCACCCTCGAAGAAGAGGAAGCAGAGCACCCCGCCCGGGTTCACCACGCGCAGCCCGAGGACCCGGGCGTAGAGCGGCCGGTAGCGCTCCTCGTCGGCCGGGACCATGGCCCACGAGCCGCGGGGCGCTCCGCTCACCGGGCGCCGCCCTGGCGGGCGGCCGCCACCGAGAAGACGGCCCGCTCCAGCGCGTACGCCCGGTCGTCCGCCCCGCCCTTGACGGCCGCGTTGCACTCGGCGGCGGCCCGCATCGCGTGGACCAGGCCCTCGGGCGTCCACCCGCGACCCTGACGCTGCGCCCGCTCGATCTTCCACGCCGGCATGCCCAGGCTGCTCGCGAGCTGGTAGGGGCTGCCCCGCCCGGCGGACGCGACCCGGGCCACGGTGCGCACGCCGTCGGCGATCGCGTCGGCGATCGGCACCGGGTCGACCCCGACGTGCAGCGCCCAGCGGAGCGCCTCCAGGGCGGCCGGCACGTCGCCGACCATGGTGGCGTCGGCGACCGTGAAGCCGCTCACCTCGACCCGACCCCGGTAGTAGCGGGCGACCGTGTCGGCGCCGATGCGACCGTCGGTGTCGGCCATCAGCTGGGAACAGGCCGCGGCCAGCTCGCGCAGGTCGTTGCCGACCGCCGCGATGAGCGCCTCGGCGGCGTCGTCGGTGCACTTCCCGCCGGCGCGGCGGATCTCGTCGCGGACGAACGCCACCCGCTCGCGGTGCCCCTTGAGCTTGGCCGCCGGGACGACCGTCGCGCCGGCCGCCTTCAGCCCGTCGGCGAACGCCTTGCCCTTGGCGCCGCCGAGGTGCAGCACGACGAGCTGCACCTCGGGGTCGGGATTCTTCGCGTACGCCAGCAGGGCGGCCACGAGGTCCTTGCGGGCGTCCTGGCCGGCGCGCAGCACCAGCACCCGCCGCCCGCCGAAGAGGGAGGGGCTGAGCATCTCGGCGATCTCGCCGACGGCCAGGGAGCCGGCCTGGTACTCGCGGACGTCCACGTCGGGGTCGACACTGCGGGCCCGGGCGACGGCTTCGGTGACGGCGCGCGTGGCGAGCAGCTCCTCGTCACCGAGGACGAGCAGAATGGGAGCGAGGCTGGCGGCGGTCACGCCGCCCATATTCGCACGGCCGGCGGCCGGATCCAGCCTGCTCATCCGCACTGTGACGGCAGAGCCCGCACTCAGTGCAAATCCAGACATTTATCTCAGTCCACCGCCAAAGCCGAGAATCGGCATCGATCTCCTACCGCTGTCGGCCCGGCGGCGTGCCGCGCGTCACGACCGCGAGACCCGACCGGCCGAGCACCGCCGCCACGTCCCCGTCGGTGTCGGTACGCAGTACCCGCGCCCCGCCCCGGGCCAGCCGCCCGAGCACCGCCGGGTTGGGGTGCCCGTACGTGTTGCCGACCCCGACCGGCACCAGGGCGACCGCCGGGCGGACCGCGTCCAGGAAGGCCGGATCCTGGTAGGCGGAGCCGTGGTGCGCCACCTTCAACACGTCGGCCCGCAGCCCGCCCGGCGCCGTGCCGTCCAGCAGCGCCCGCTGTTCCTCGGTCTCGGCGTCGCCGGCGAGCAGGATCCGCACTCCGGCGACCGTGGCGAGCAGCACCAGCGAGTTGTTGTTCGGGTCCGACCGGGTGCCCCGCAACGGGTACGGCGGCCCGACGACGACCAGGTCGACCGCGCCCTCCCGGTAGCGCCAGCCGGCCGGGGCGGCCACCACCTCCGTGGCGTGCGCCGCCGCCTCGGTGCGGACCAGGTCCCGCCCCGCCGCCGGCTCCGGCCACCGCGGCGCGAGCACGGCATCCACCGGGCGTCCCCGGAAGACTCCCGCCACACCGCCGGTGTGGTCGGCGTGGAAGTGGCTGAACACCAGCAGCGCGACCTCCCGTACGCCGAGCCGGCGCAGGCAGCCGTCCGCCGCCGCCGGGTCCGGCCCGGCGTCGACCACCACCGCCCGGCCCGGGGCCACCGGCAACACCACCGTGTCGCCCTGGCCGACCGCGCAGGCGGCGACCACCCAGTTCACCGGGGGCCAGCCGGGGACCGCCAGCCGCACCGGCAACGCGCCGGCCACCACCGCGACGACGACCACCGCCACCAACCGGCGGACCACCGGGCGCCGCGCCGCCACCAGCAGCGCGAGGGTCAGCCCGGCCAGCAGCAGGGCCCCGGTCACCCCGCCGGGCCACGGCAGCGTCCCGGCGGGCAGCCGCGCCCCGTGCCGCGCCACGGTGACCAGCCACCACGCCGGCCAACTGGCCAGCCACGCGAGGAACTCCGCCCCGGCGGGCCAGAGGGGCGACACCGCCGCCGCCAGCACGCCGAGCACCGTGGCGGGCGCGATCGCCGGCACCGCGAGCAGGTTCGCGGGCACGGCGACCAGGCTGACCGTGCCCGAGATGCCGGCCACCACCGGGGCGCAGGCGAGCTGCGCGGCGGCCGGTACGGCCAGCGCCTCGGCGAGCCCGGCCGGCACCCCGCGGCGGCGCAGCCCGTCGCGCCACCTCGGGGCGAGCAGCAGCAGACCACCGGTGGCCAGCACGGAGAGGGCGAAGCCGGGGTCGCCGGCCAGCTCCGGGTCGAGCAGCACCAGCACGGCCACACCGGCGGCCAGGGCGGGCAGGGCCGCCCTGGGACGCCCGGCCGCCAGGGCGGCCAGCCCGATCGCGCCCATGGTGGCGGCCCGCACCACGCTCGGTGACGGGCGGACCAGGATGACGAAACCGACCAGGGCCAGCCCACAGAGCGCGGCGGCCAGCCAGGGGCCGGCCCGGGCCCATCGGGCCAGCAGCAGCACGGCACCGACGACGATGGCCACGTTGGAGCCGGAGACGGCGTTCAGGTGCGTCATCCCCGTGGCCAGGAAGTCCTCCTCCACGGTGGGCGGCAGCCGGCTCGTGTCGCCCACCACCAGTCCGGGCAGCAGACCGCCCTGCTCGTCGGGGAGCGGCGCGCAGGCACGTTGCAGGCCGGCGCGCAGCGCCCCGGCGGCCCGCTGCGACGTCGGCGCTGCGCCGTGCGGCTCCGGCGGGCCCGCCGCGCTCAGCACGGCGGCCGTCAGGTCCCCGCCGCGCGGGGCGGCCAGTCGCCCCTCGGCGGTCAGCCGTTGCCCGGGCAGCAGCCCTTTCCAGGCCGGGTCGGCGGCGAGGACCAGCACGCGGACCGGCGCGACGACCCGCCGGCCGTCCGGGCCGGTGACCCCCGCCAGGTCGGTCGGCACGAGCAGGGTGGCCGGCCGCCCCGCGACACCGCGTACGGGACGGGGATCGTCGCGGACGACCAGCTCGGCGGTGACGACGGCACGCTGCTCCACCAGGGCGCGCACCGGCCCGGCGTCGCGGACGGACACCCGGGCGGCGGTCGCCGTCGCGCCGCAGACCACGCCGATCAGCACCGCGACGGCGATCCAGCCGTACCGCCGGACCGGGGCGGACGGCCGGCCGAGAACGCCGGCCAGGTGCAGCCCGGCGACGCCGGCCACCCCGGCGGCCACCCCCGCCAGCAGCAGCGTCGCGCCGGCGGTGAGGTGGAGCCCGGCCAGCGCGGCGAGCCAGGCCGCCACGGCCAGACCGGCCAGCCGCAGATCCGGCCCGTCCGCGACCCGCTCGTCGGGGCCGTCGGCGGCACGGGTCATCCCGAGCCCGCCGGGCCAGCCGCCCGTCGTCACACCGTCACCAGGTCCTTGAGCTGCTCGTAGCGGGCGTCGCCGATGCCGTCGACCTGGCGCAGGTCGACGACCGAACGGAAGCCGCCGTGCTGGTCGCGGTGGGCGAGGATGCGCTGGGCGAGCACCGGGCCGACCCCGGGCAGGGCGTCGAGCTGCGCCAACGTCGCGGTGTTGAGGTTGAGCCGGCCGCCCGGTCCCGGGGCCCCTCCCGGCGGCGCGTCGGGCGCCGCCCCGGGCGGTGGCGCCGCGCCCGGCGGTGCGGCGACGCCGACCAGGATCAGCTCACCATCGGTGACCTTGCGGGCGGGGTTGAGCAGGGCCACGTCCACCCCGGGCAGCGCCCCGCCGGCCGCCTCGACGGCGTCGGCGACCCGCGCGCCGGCCGGCACCCGGACCAGCCCCGGACGACGCACCTTGCCGGCGACCGCGACCACCAGCTCGCCGTCGGGAGACGCCCCCGGCTCCACCGGCCCGCCCTCAGACGCCACCGGCGGCCCGGCGGTGGCCACCGGCCCGATCGGTTGTGCCTGCGGCCGGGACAGCCAGGCCCAGAAGCCGGCGGCGAGCACCACCAGCACGGCGACGACGGCCAGCGCCCGCACGCCCCGCCGCCCGGGGTCGAACGCACCTGGCCCCGGCAGCCGGGAATGCGTCACCGCCTCGGCCGGCACCGCCGTGGTCTCGGCCGCCGGCTCGGGTTCCGCCGCCCACCCGGCCGGGACCGCCGCGGCCTGCCCGGCCGGGACCGCCGCAGCCCACTCGGCCGGGACCGCCGCCGGCCGCTCGCCCGAGATCGCCGCCGGCCGGGCCGGGACCGGGCCTGCCAGCAGCCGGCGCAGCCGTTCCCGGACCACCGTCTCCTCGTCGTCTGACACGTCGCGAGGCTA
This sequence comes from Micromonospora sp. URMC 106, assembly GCF_051386395.1. Taxonomy (NCBI): domain Bacteria; kingdom Bacillati; phylum Actinomycetota; class Actinomycetes; order Micromonosporales; family Micromonosporaceae; genus Micromonospora; species Micromonospora sp. URMC 106. The sequence goes on along the minus strand of NZ_JBPQTP010000031.1, from coordinate 28,923 downwards.
GGACCACGGTGGCCGCCCGGCGGGTCGTCGGCGGGTTGGCTGTGGACGGCGGGGACCCCTGTGGACAATCGCCTGATCATGCCCGAGCTGTGGTAGGCCCCGGAACGCCGCAGGTCAGTGGGCCTCGGGATCCGGGCCGAAGACGGATCGTCCCCCGTCGACCGGCAGGGTCACCCCGTTCACGAAGCCCGCCGCCGGTGACAGCAGGTACGCGACGGCCTCCCCCACCTCCTCCGGCCGGCCGATCCGGCCGACCGGGTGCAGCCGGGTCAGCTCGGCGTCGATCCGTTCCGCCGCGGCCGGCTCCTGCCCGGCCAGGAAGGCGGCGTGCCGCTCGGTGGCGATCGACCCCAGTGCCACGGTGTTGGTCCGGATGCCCCGTGGCCCGTACTCGACGGCCAGCGACCGGGTCAGCCCTTCGACGGCGGCCTTCGCGGTCGCGTACGGCAGGCAGCCGGGCACGGGCCGCCGAGCCTGGTGGGAGGAGACGTTGACGATGGCCCCGCCCGTGCCGGCCGCCAGGAAACGGCGCACCGCCGTCGCCGCCCCGACCACGGCGGGACGGAGGTTGCGCCCGATCAGGTCGAGCACGTCGCCGACCGGATCGGTGTGCAGCGAGGCGTCCCGGAACACCGCCGCGTTGTTGACCCAGCCGGTGAGCGGCCCGGCCCGTTCCGCGAGGTCGGCGGCCCGGGCCGCGACCTGCTCGTCGGCGGCGTCCCCGACGACCGCCACCAACCGGTCGGCGGCGGGGTGCGTGGTCAGCCACGCCACGGCGGCGGGATCGCGCTCGACCACCACGACCGTGTCCTCCGCGCCGAGGAGCCGCTCCACGACGGCCCGGCCGACCCCTCGCCCGCCACCGGTCACCACGCAGGACATCGCATCCTCCCCGTTCCAGTCGGCCGCCGACCGCGCGTCCGCGACCCCGCTGCCCCGTCCGGTGGGGCAGCTCGACAGCGTCAGCGCGGCATGTCCGTCGCGGTTCGACGCTACTCGGCGGCGGGCGGGCGGCGGTGCACGACCACGCAGGCCAGGCCCGGTCCGGCGTGCGCGGCGACCACCGCGCCCGCCTCCGAGACGTACGCGTGGCGCAGGCGGCCGCCCAGCCGGGCGGTCAGCGTCTCCAGCAGGGCCTCCGCCCGCTGCGGCGCGGCCAGGTGGTGCACGGCCAGGTCCACGTCGCTGTCGCCGGCCGCCTCGACGGCCAGGTCGACGAGGCGGGCGACGCCCCGACTGGCGGTGCGCACCTTGTCTTTGACGACGATCGCGCCGTCCGGCATGTGCATGATCGGCTTGACCGAGAGAGCGGTGCCGAGCAGCGCCTCCGCCGCGCCGATCCGGCCGCCCCGGCGCAGGAACTCCAGCGTGTCCACGTAGAACCAGATGCTCGTGCGGCCGATGGCGTCCAGCGCGGCGTCGCGTACGCCCGGCAGGTCCTCGCCCCGCTCGGCGGCCGTGGCGGCGACGACGGCCGGGAAGCCCAGGCCCATGCCGGTCGAGCGGCTGTCGACCACGGCGACCCGGTCCCCGAACTCGGCGGCGGCCAGCCGGGCGGCCGCCACCGTGCCGGAGAGCTCGGCCGACAGGTGCACCGAGACGATGCCGTCCGCGCCGGCGTCGAACAGGTCCCGGTACGTCTGCGCGAACTGCTCCGGGGCGGGGCGGGACGTGCTCACCGAGACCCGCCGGCCGCCGAGCGCCCGGGTGGCCTCGGCGGGGGTGGTCTCCACCCCCTCCAGCCCTTCCGCGCCGTTGAGCACGACGGTCAGCGGCACCACTGTCAGCCGGTGGGCACGCAGCAGCTCGGGCGGGAGGTAGGCGGTGGAGTCGGTGACGACCGCGACGGGCATGCCCGGCACGCTAGCCGATCCCGGCGGGGAACGCCGGGGTCAGATGGCCTCGGTGGTGGCGGGCACAGTGATCAGCCCGACATTGTGGGCGCGCAGGTGCCAGCCCCGGGCGTCGTCGTGCCGCAGCTCGGTCCAGTGGCAGTTGGACAGCGACCCCACGGTGCGCAGCACCGCGTGCTCCCAGCCGAGCAGTTGGCCGACGCCCTGGCGGGCGCCGCCGCCGTGGGTGGTCACCACGACGGTGCCGCCGGGAGCGAGGTCGGCGGCGTCCTGGAACGCCGCGCCGACCCGCTTGCCGAGGTCGTCGAGGGTCTCGATGCCGGCGCCCGGGTCCGGGTCACCGGCGCGCCAGCGGGCGTACTCGGCGGGGTGACGCTCGGCGGCCTCGGCGAGGATCAGCCCCTGCCAGAGCCCGAAGTGCCGCTCCCGCAGCCGCGGGTCGGTGCCCACCGGCAGCCCGGTCAGCGCGGCGAGCGCGGCGGCCGTGTCCGCGGCGCGGCTCAGGTCGCTGGCGACGATGGCGTCCGGCCGCAGCGCGGCGAGCAGGGGCGCGGCGGCGCGGGCCTGCTCGCGGCCGAGGTCGTTCAGGGGCACGTCGGTCTGCCCCTGCACCCGACCGGCGGCGTTCCAGTCGGTGTTGCCGTGCCGCCAGATGATCAGGCGGGTCATTCCGCGGCGGCGGAGCCGGAGCCGGGCTCGGCGTCGACGAGATCCCGGTCGACGAACGGGATCGTGGGGCAGTCCTTCCACAGCCGGTCGAGGGCGTAGAACTCGCGCTCCTCGGTGTGCTGGACGTGCACCACGATGTCGACGTAGTCGAGCAGCACCCACCGGCCGCCCCGCTCGCCCTCGCGCCGGACCGGCTTGGCCTTCTCGGGCAGCTGGAGCAGGCGCTCCTCGATGGCGTCGACGATGGCGAGCACCTGCCGCTCGTTGGGAGCCGCGGCGAGCAGGAACGCGTCGGTGATGGCGAGCTGGTCGCCCACGTCGATGATGACGATGTCCTGCGCCTTCTTGTCGGCCGCGGCCTGGGCGGCGGCGATCGCCAGCTCGTGAGCGCGTTCGGAAACTGTCACCGTTCTCCTTCGATCAACCGTGCGATCCTCCAAGCGTCTCACACACGGCGGAATCCCGACTCGTCAGTTCTGACGCGTTACCCGCCCGAACCGTCCGACAAGGGGTCAAATCACTGCTGGTAGAGGCGCCGTTTGGCGATGTACTGCACCACACCGTCCGGCACGAGATACCAGACCGGCTCCCCGCGGGCGACCCGGGCCCGGCAGTCCGTGGACGAGATGGCCATCGCCGGCACCTGCACCAGGCTCACCGTGTCGGCGGGCAGGTGCGCGTCGGTCAACTCGAAGCCGGGCCGGGTCACCCCGATGAAGTGGGCCAGCTCGAAGATCTCGTCCAGGTCCTTCCAGGAGAGGATCCGCTCCAGCGCGTCGGCCCCGGTGATGAAGAAGAGCTGCACCTTCGGGCCGTACTCGGCGTGCAGGTCGCGCAGCGTGTCGACCGTGTAGGTGGGCCCACCCCGGTCGATGTCGACCCGACTGACCTGGAAGCGCGGGTTGGAGGCCGTGGCGATCACCGTCATCAGGTAGCGGTCCTCCGCCGGGCTGACCGGCTCGTCCGCCTTCTGCCACGGCTGACCGGTGGGGACGAAGACCACCTCGTCCAGCCCGAACCGGTCCGCCACCTCGCTGGCCGCGACGAGGTGCCCGTGGTGGATCGGATCGAAGGTGCCGCCCATGATGCCGATCCGCCGGATGTCTTCCTCCACCCCGCGATCCTAGGCCGGACGGAACCGGCGGCCGTCCGGGGCCGCCGGTCCGTCCCGTCCAGCGGGCGCCGTCACGCCGCCGCGGCGGCGACCGCCGTCCGGGCGACCAGCGCCCGACGCAGGTCGTCGTCGGCGTCGGTCACCACCCGGCGCAGGCCGGGCGTGATGTCGTCGCGGGCCAGCAGCGCCGCGGCCGCCTCCCGGGTGGGCTGGGCGACGGCGTAGCGGGGGAAGGCCAGGCTCGCGACCCGGTCCGCCACCCAGGGCGTACGCGCCCGCGCGGCGGCGGGCATGTCGGCGAAGTACCGCTCGACGTAGGCGGCCGTCAGCTCGGCCTGCTCGGGCTGCCAGAAGCCCTCGGCGGTCGCCTCGACGAGCCGGTTGGACAGCTCGGTGTTCGACACGACGATCTCCCACGCGGCCTGTTTGGCCGCCGGGTCGGGCAGCGCCGCCCGGCAGCGGGCGGCCCGCTCCGCGCCGGTGGCGCTGGGGTCGGCCGCCGCCTCGGCGGCGATCTCCGCCGCGCCGGCCGCGCCGAGCACCACCAGTCGGCGCAGCACCGACCAGCGCAGCTCGGCGTCGACCGCCAGCCCCGCCGGGACGTCCCGACCGGCGAGCCAGCCGGTCAGCAGGTCGGCGTCGGTGGTGGCGGCGATCCAGCCCCGGGCCGCGGCGAGCTGGAGGGACTCCCCGGCCGGGGCCCCGTCGAGCAGCCTCCGGCACGCGTCGGCGACCTGGGCCAGGGCGACCTCGCGGGTGGCCGGGTCGAGGTAGCGGTCGACCAGCGAGCGGCTGAGCGTGAGCACGTCCTCGGCGATGATCACCTCGGTCTCGACGGGGAGCGCGGCGGCGATCAGGGCGACCAGGCCGGCGACCGGCCGTTCCCCGTCGGTGGCGGCGTCGAGCGCCTCGCCCCAGAGCAGCGCCCGGGCCAGGGGGTCGGCCAGGCCGGGCAGCACCGCGGGCACGGCCTCCGCCGACGCGGGATCGAGCCGGATCTTGGCGAAGGTCAGGTCGCCGTCGTTGGGCAGCAGCAGCCGGGCCGCCGGCTCCCCGGCCAGCTCGGTGAGCACGGTCCGGCCGCCGTCCGCGTCCGGGTCCAGGTCGACCTCCGTGCGGGTGACCGTGCCGTCGGCGGTGTACCGGCCGACGCCGATCCGGTGCGGTCGCGAGACCGGGTGCGTCGCCGGGGCGGTCTGCACGATCGCCACCTCGGTGTAGCGCCCGTCGGCGTCGACGGCGACCTCGGCGCGCAGCGTGTTGACCTGCGCCGCGCGCAGCCAGCGCTCGGCCCAGCCGGACAGGTCGCGCCCGCTGGCGGCGCCGAGGCTGCCGAGCAGGTCGGCCAGGGTGGCGTTGCCGAACCGGTGCTTCGCGAAGTGCGCGTTGAGGCCGGCGAGGAAGGCGTCGTCACCGAGCCACGCGACCAGCTGCCGCAGCACGCTGGCCCCCTTGGCGTACGAGATGCCGTCGAAGTTGAGCAACCCCTGGGCCGCGTCGGTGACCTCCGCCGGCGCCACCGGGTGGGTGGAGGGACGCTGATCGGCGGCGTAGCCCCACGCCTTGCGCCGCAGGGCGAAGGTCGTCCAGGCCCGGTCGAAGCGGGTCGCCTCGGCGGTCACCCGGGTGCCCAGGTACTCCGCGAAGGACTCGTTCAGCCAGAGGTCGTCCCACCAGCGCATGGTGACCAGGTCGCCGAACCACATGTGCGCCATCTCGTGGGCGATGGTGGTGGCCCGCAGCTCGCGCTGGGTGTCGGTGACCGCCGAACGGAAGACGAAGTCGTCGCGGAAGGTGACGATGCCCGGATTCTCCATCGCGCCGGCGTTGAACTCCGGCACGAACGCCTGGTCGTACTTGCCGAAGGGGTAGCGCTCGGCGAAGAGCTGGTGGAACCGGTCGAGGCACTGCTTCGTGACGGTGAAGATCTCCTCGGCGTCGGCGTCCAGGTGGGACGCGAGCGAACGCCGGCAGTAGAGGCCGAGCGGGATGCCGTCGTGCTCGTCGCGCCGGACGTGCCAGGGCCCGGCGACCAGCGAGACGAAGTACGTCGCCAGCGGCGCCGTCGGCGCGAACTCCCAGCGCCCCGGCCGGGGGTGGTCGGCGAGCTGACCGTTGGCCGCGACGACCCACTGCTCCGGTGCGGTCACCGAGAGGGTGACGGGGGCCTTCAGGTCGGGCTGGTCGAACGCGGCGAAGATGCGCTGCACGTCGTCCAGGAAGGACATGGCATAGAGGTACGTCTCGCCGTCGGCGGGGTCGACGAAGCGGTGCATCCCCTCGCCGGTGTTCGAGTACGCCATCTCGGCGGCGACGGTGAGCGTGTTGGCCTCGGCCAGCCCGGTCAGCGGCAGGCGGTTGTCGGCCAGGGTGGCGGGGTCTACGTCCCGGTCGTTGAGGCGTACCGCGAGCAGTTTCGCCGGCTTGACCTCGGCGAAGGTCTCCGCGCCGGCGGTGGCCCGGAAGCGGATCGTGACGTGGGAGCGGAACCGCTCGCCGCCGCCGGTCAGGTCGAGGTCCACCTGGTAGGACTCGACGGTGATCGCCGCGCCACGCGCGGTCGCCTCTACACGGGTCAGGCTCGGCATCCGCTTATCCTGCCCGATGGGGATCGGCACGTGTCTCCCCATGACCCCGTGGCACTGGAGGACTGAACCATGGCTTCGCACCCCAAGGGCGACTTCGACCTCTCTCGGGCGGTCTGGCAGCGGGCCGAGGGCGACACCTCCGAGAGCGCCGTCGAGGTGGCCTTCGTCGACGACCTGATCGGCATGCGCAACTCGGCGGAGCCGGACGGCCCGGTGCTGGTCTTCACGCAGGCGGAGTGGGACGCCTTCGTCGCCGGCGCCCAGGACGGCGAGTTCGACCTGGACTGACGGCGAGCGGAACGGGTCGCCGGGCGAGCGGAACGGGTCGCCGGGAGAGCGGAACGGGTCGCCGGGCGAGCGGTCGGACGGAGCGAGCAGTTCCGGCGCGGTGGTCCGGCCTGGCGTGGCGGCGGTGGTGCGGGCCGGGCGCCCACCGTGCCCGGCCCGCGCCGCCGGCGGTCAGGTGGCGGTGCTGTGGGTGCGCGGCGCCTCGCGACGGGTGCGACGCACGGGTGCGGGGCCGGCCCGGCAGCGGCGCCGAGCCACTCGCGCTCGGACGAGTCGCGCGATAGTTGTCAGTCGATGCCCTCGGGCTGGTCGCCGTCGCCCCAACCCAGCCCGCCGGGGCCGGGGGCGTGGTGGAAGCCGGGATGGCCGGCCACGTCGACGCAGCGCTCGCCGTCCGGGCCGACCGCGCCGCAGAACAGCCGCTCGGCCCGCTGCCACGCCTCGGCCGGCGACAGCGCCGACGCGGCCAGGGCCAGCTCGGGTCGCAGCAGGCTCAACGCCTCGGCGTACCCGACGGCGAGTTCCCGGGCCGACTCCGTGTCGGGCGCGGTGAAGCCCAGATGCACGGTGAAGAACCGGCCTGGCCGGGCCGGACGACGGGGCGGCGCGATCAACGACGCGCCGGCGACCTCCGGTCCCGCGCCGAGCCCCTCCAACGCTCGTCGTCGCCGCCAGTACGGCGGCCTGTTGTCGCGCATGCGTCCTCCCCGTGGCGATGGTGGGTGGGCACGTCCTGCTCCTGACGCGCCCGTTCGCGGCCCGGCTGCCACCCGCCGGCACGCCGTGGGCGCCCCGATCGGACCGCTCCTCCGAGCCAACCAGCTTTCCGCGCCCCTGGGAGGGGCCAGCAGGCGTGCCGTCCGGCTGGCCCCTCCCCGCCCGGCGCACGCCGACCCGCGGCGGGATTCAGTCACGCCGACCTGGGTAGACGCAGAGGCGTCGACAAGCACCGGCCGGCCGACGACGGCCGCCACCCCTGTCAGGAGGCCCGATGGCGACCATCCCGACGGAGCGCAGCCCGGACAGCTCGCTGGCGTTCCTGCGCGACGGCTACCGCTTCGTCGGCCGGCGCTGCGACCGTCACGGCAGCGACATCTTCCAGGCCCGGCTGCTTTTGGAGCGCACCATCTGCCTGCGCGGCCGGCCGGCGGCGGAGCTCTTCTACGATCCCGAGCGCTTCGTCCGCGCGGGTGCCATGCCGAAGCGGGCGCAGCGCACCCTCACCGGGCAGGGCGGCGTGCAGGGCCTGGACGGCGCCGACCACGCCGGCCGCAAGGCCATGTTCATGTCGATCATGACGCCGGACGCGATCCGGCACCTCGGCCGCCTCTTCGACGACGAGTGGCGGGCCCGCGTCCCGGCCTGGGAGGCGGGCGGGCCGGTGGTGCTGTACGACGAGGTCGGCCGGATGCTGACCCGCGCGGTCTGCGCCTGGGCGGGCGTGCCGCTGGGGGAGGCCGAGGTCGACCGGCGCACCGCCGACCTGCACGCGATGATCGAGGGCCCGGCGGCGCTCGGCCCCCGGCACTGGCGTGGCCTGCTGGGCCGCCGCCGGGGCGAGCGCTGGATCGGCGGCGTCATCGACCGCGAGCGCGTCGGCACGCTCCCCGCGCCCGAGGGCAGCGCGCTGCGCGTCATCGCCGAGCACCGGGACGCCCGAGGGCGGCTGCTCCCCCGCCGGATCGCGGCGGTCGAACTGCTCAACATCCTGCGCCCCACCGTCGCCGTCGACCGCTTCGTCGTGTTCGCCGCGCTCGCCCTGCACGACCACCCGTCGTGGCGGCAGCGGGTCCGCGAGAGCGAGGAGACCGCCGAGAGCTTCGTGCAGGAGGTGCGCCGCTTCTACCCCTTCTTCCCGGTGGCCGCCGCCCGGGTCCGCCGCTCCTTCGACTGGCAGGGCTACCACTTCCCGCGCGGCCGGCGGGTGCTGCTCGACCTGTACGGCACCGACCACCACCCGGAGCTCTGGCCGGAGCCGGAGCGGTTCCGCCCGGAGCGCTTCACCGGCTGGCGGGGCGACCCGTTCGGCCTCGTCCCGCAGGGCGGCGGCCAGCACCTGACCGGCCACCGCTGCGCGGGCGAGTGGATCACCATCGAGCTGATGAAGCGGGCGGTGACCAACCTGACCACCGTCATGCGCTACGACGTGCCCCCGCAGGACCTGGCGCTGAGCCTGAGCCGGATGCCGGCGCTGCCGCCGAGCGGCTTCCTGATCACGAACGTCCGCCGTACCGCCTGAGCGACGCCGCACCGCCCGCGGGGGCCCGGCCGGCCCCCGCGGCGCGGGCGGGTCAGGCCGGGTGCAGGACGGAACGCAGGCAGCCGTCCTCCTTCTTCTCGAAAACCTCGTAGCCGCGCGCGCCCTGCTCCAACGACATCGGGTGGGTGGCCAGGTAGCCCGGGTCGATCTCGCCGGCCGCGAGCCGGTCCAGCAGCATCGGGATGTAGCGCTGGGCGTGCATCTGCCCCATCCGCAGCACCAGCGCCTTGTTCATCGCCGCGCCGAGCGGGAACTTGTCCACCAGCCCTGCGTAGACGCCGACGATGCTCACCGTGCCGCCCTTGCGGCAGGCCATGATCGCCTGCCGCACCGAGGTGGGCCGGTCGGTCTGCAACCGGGCGGTCTGCTTCGCCTTGTCGTACGCGTACACCGGGCCGACGTCGTGGGACTCCATGCCGACCGCCTCGATGCACGCGTCCGGCCCCCGGCCGGCGGTCATCTCGCGCAGCGCCTCCAGCACGTCGGTGTCCGCGTAGTTGACTGTCTCCACGCCGAGCCGGTCGGCGGCGGTGGCGAGCCGCTCGGGCAGCCGGTCGATGACGATCACCCGCCCGGCGCCAAGGATCTGCGCGGCCCGGGCGGCCATCTGGCCGACCCCGCCGGCGCCCCAGACCGCGACCACCTCGCCGCCGGTCAGCCCGCAGAAGTCGGCGGCCATCCAGCCGGTCGGCATCGCGTCGGAGGCGAACACCACCGAGTCGTCGGGCACCCCGTCGGGGACCGGGAACGCCCCGACGTCGCCGAAGGGCACCCGGACGTACTCCGCGTGGCTGCCGGAGTAGCCCCCGGCGGCGTGCGAGTAGCCGAGGATCCCGGCCGGCGAGTGCCCCCAGAGCTTCTCCGTGAAGACCGGCTGGGGGTTGGAGTTGTCGCAGAGCGAGTACTGCTCGGTGCGGCAGTACCAGCAGCCCCCGCAGGCCACCACCGAGCCGACCACCACGCGGTCGCCGACGCGCAGCCGCCGTACGCCGGGACCGGTCTCCACCACCTCGCCCATGAACTCGTGGCCGAGGACGTCGCCCTCCCGCACCGCCGGCAGGAACCCGTTGATCAGGTGCAGGTCGGAGCCGCAGACGCTGCTGGCCCGGACCTTGACGATGATGTCGCCCTCGGCGCGGATCCGCGGCTCGGGCACGTCGCGTACGGCCAGCTTGCCGACGCCTTCCCAGCAGAGCGCCCTCACGCCCGTCCTCCCGTCGTCAGCCTCTCGCGGACCTTGTCGGTCGCCTTCTCCTGAGCCGGGCCGCGCCCGGACGGGTCCCGCCGGGTGTCGATCACCTGCCCGCACTCGATGAGCGACTTCACCCGGCGCAGCACGTCCCGCAGCGCCTGGTCCGGGTCGTCGCCGCCGACCAGACCGAGCGCCCGGCGCACCGGCCCGGAGCGCCACCGCAGCTCGGCACGGATCTCCGTGCCCCGGTCCCGGGGCGCGGGCGTCAGCTCCACGGTGCCCTCCTGCTCCGGCCCGTCGGTCACCCGCCAGCGCAGCCGGCCGGGGCCGTCGACGGTGATGTCGGCGCGCCACTCGGCGTCACCGCCGTCCGGGTCGCGCGCCACGCAGCGCCACCGGTTGTCGTCGAGCTGCTCCAGGGTCGCCCACTCGGCCAGCGCCCGGTCCATCCGTTCCCGGTCGGTCCAGAAGCCGATCACCGCCTCGACCGGCCGGTCGACGGTCACCCCGCGCCGCACCACGTACCAGCCGTCGCGCCGCTCGGGCTGGTGCCGGCGCCGCCGACGGGCCACCGCCCGGCCGACGCCGACCGCGGTCACTGTGGTGGCGCCGAGCAGCGCCCACCTCGTTCCGTTGCTGGTCATCACGTCTCCTCCACCCGGGTGCCCGGAGCTGGACCGCCCGCATCCGTTGCGCTACCCGGGGCCGCCGGGCCGAAACGGCGAACCGGTTTGACCGTCCGATATCCGGGCACCTGCTGCGGGCAACCACCGTCACCAGGGAGACACCGTTGTCCTTCGACGCCAGCGAGTACGGCCGACACGTCGCGGAGGTCTACGACGAGGCGTACGCCCACCTCACGCCGGACGCCGCCGTCGAGCGGCTGGCCGCGCTGGCGGACGGCGGAGCGGTGTGCGAGTTCGGCATCGGCACCGGCCGGCTCGCGCTGCCGCTGGTCGCCCGGGGGCTGACCGTCGCCGGCATCGAGGGCTCCCCCGAGATGGTCGCCGGGCTGCGCGCGAAGCCGGGCGGCGACGCGGTCGAGGTGGCCGTCGGCGACTTCGCCGAGACCCGCGTGCCCGGCGAGTTCGCGCTGGTGGTGCTCGCGTTCAACACGATCTTCGCGCTGCCGGACCAGGCCGCCCAGGTCGCCTGCTTCCGCAACGCCGCCGCCCACCTGCGGCCCGGCGGCCGGTTCGTGGTCGAGGCCTGGGTGCCCGATCCCGGGGCCTTCCGGGCCGGCGGCGCGCTGCGCCCGGTGCGGGTGGCCGAGGACGCGGTGCTGCTGGAGGCGGCCCTGCTGCACCCCGCCGAGCAGCGGATGACCACGACGAAGGTCCGGCTCAGCAACGCCGGGGTGCAGTTGCTGCCGGCCAACCACCGCTACGCCTGGCCGGCCGAGCTGGACCTGATGGCCGAGCTGGCCGGAATGCGCCGCGAGCACCGGTGGGAGGACTGGACCGGGCGGCCGTTCACCGACGGCAGCCGCGACCACGTGTCGGTCTACCGCCGCCCGGAGCGGGCGTGAGCGCCCCCACCCGGCCGGCCGGCGACGCTCCCGGCCCCGACGGCCCCCACCGCGCCACCCCCGCACCGACCGCTGTCGGCTCCGACGACCACCGGCCCACCCCGGCACGGACCGCCGGCGACCACCACCCCACCCCGGCCCCGGCCGCCGACGACCGCCGGCTGCCCGTCGCGTACGTCCTGCCGCTGCGCTGGGCCGACGACGCCGGGCTGCCCGAGCTGACCGGCTACCTGCGCTGGCTGAGCACCCGGGTCGACGTGACCGTGGTGGACGGCTCGCCGCCGGAGCTGTTCGCCCGGCACCGGTCGGCCTGGCGCGGGCTGGTCCGGCACCTGCCGCCGGATCCCGCCCTGCGCGGCGTCAACGGGAAGGTGACCGGCGTGCTCACCGGCGTCGGCGCGGCCCGGCACGAACACGTGGTGATCGCCGACGACGACGTCCGGTACGACGAGGCGGGGCTGCGCGCCGTACACCGGCTGCTCGACCGGGTGGACCTGGTCCGGCCGCAGAACTACTTCGACCCGCTGCCCTGGCACGCGTGGTGGGACACCGGGCGGATCCTGCTCAACCGGGCGCTCGGCGCCGACTACCCCGGCACCCTGGCGGTGCGGCGGAGCACCTTCCTCGCCATGGGCGGCTACGACCCGGACGTGCTCTTCGAGAACCTGGAGCTGATCCGCACCGTGCGCGCGTACGGGGGCACCGAGGCGGCGCCCGCCTGGCTGCACGTACGCCGGCTGCCGCCCGACACCGGCCACTTCCTGGGCCAGCGGGTCCGCCAGGCGTACGACGACCTGGCCCAGCCGGCCCGCCTGGTGGCCTCACTCGCGGTCCTGCCGGCGCTGGCCGCGGCGGTCGCGGCCCGGCGGCCGGGGCTGTTGCTCGGCGCGGCCGCGACCACCGTGGCGCTGGCCGAGGCGGGCCGGCGCCGGGCCGGCGGCACCGTGGTTTTCCCGCCGGCCACCTCCCTGGCCGCCCCGCTGTGGGTGCTGGAACGCGGCGTGTGCAGCTGGCTCGCCGTCGGTCGGCGGCTCCTCTTCGGCGGGGTCCGCTACGCCGGCGGCCGGGTTCGCCGCGCCGCCCACTTCGAGCGCACCCTCCGCCGCCACCACCTCCGCTGACGCACCCCCGCCAACCCATCCGCCCCCACGCCCGCGCCCGCGCTCTTGCATCTCCTGCCCCGGCACAACGGGCACCGCCACGCAAGACATGGGCCGAGAGTGCAAGAGCGCGGGAGGCGGGACAGCGTCCGGGACGCACGCGACAGCTCGCGGCCCTTCCCGGAGAGGCTCCGGGAGTGGCCGCGAGCTGCGGCGTACGGTGACCGGACCGGTCAGTACCGCACCTGTTCGCGCGACTGCTGCGCCTGGTCCTTCACGTCCTGCGCGGCGGAGCGGGTGTCGTCCTTGACGGCGTGCACGGCGTCCTGCGCGGTGGACTTCACCGACTCGGTGGCGTGCTGCGCCGGCTCGCGCAGTTCCTCCTTCAGCTCGCTGGCGACCTCGCCCAGCTTCTCCTTCACCACCCCGGCGTGCTCGCCGGCCTTCTCCTTGACCTGCGTCGCCACCTGCTGCTCGCGGCGGGTCGCCGGGATCAGCGAGGAGGCGAGCCAGCCGACGCCGAACGCGATCAGGCCGGCGGCCAGCGGGTTGCCCTCGGACTTCTGCCGGATCACGTGCGGGGCCCGGTGCGCGGCGTCGCTGACCGTCGAGGCGGCCGACTGCGCCTTGTCACCGACCGCCGAGGCGGCCGAGTGCGCCTTGTCGCTGACGGCGGACGCCGCCGACGAGGCGTGGTCGCCCACCGAGTGGGCGCCGTGCTTGGTGCTGTGACCCAGGTCGGAAGCGGTTCCCATCACCTTGTCCCTCACATTCTGCAGTGCGTTGCGGGCCCGCTGCTTGCGGTCGTCGACGATGCGGGCGGGGCTGACCTTGTACGCCAGCGCGTCCACGTCGGAGCTCAGGTTGCTCCGGGTGGCTTCGATCTCCCGGCGGATCTGGTCCGGATCGGTGCTCATCGGGTGACCTCCTGCGGGTGGGGCTTGAGCGCGTCGGGAATCCGCTGCACGCTGTCGTTGGTCTGCTTGAGGCCGCGAATCCGCTCGGCGTTCTTCTTGGCCATGGAGTAGAGGACCGCGGCGATCGCGCCCCAGATGACGGCCACGATCAGGGCCGCCCAGCCGGCGTCCATCACGTTGGACAGCCCGGCCCAGAGGGCCAGCGACAGGAACAGGGCCACCATGTAGCCGCCGAAGCCGGCGCCGCCGAAGAAGCCGGCGGCCTTGCCCGCCTTCTTGCCCTCCTGGCGGATCTCGGCCTTGGCGAGCTCGACCTCCTGCCGCATCAGGGTGGACAGGTCGGTGGTGACCTGACGCATCAGCTCACCGATCGAGCTGCTCCTGACCTCGTCCGCGTCGTGGGGGTGGTAACCGGAGTCCAGCCCCGACCCCTGCGTCGGCATGCTCATGCCGCCGCCTCCCTTCGGATGACTCGTAGGCTCACGGACGGGTGGTCCCGCTCGACGGCACGCCCGGCAGCGGATCGGTCTGGGTCACCGGCGGCAGCGGCTGACCGACGCCACCGGCCGGGTCGGCGTAGCTGGTGGTGGTCTGCGGGTCGGCGTACGCGCCCGGCGTCGGGTCGAGGTAGCCGCCCGGCGGCACGGCGTCCGGCACCGCGCGCGGGGCCGGCGTGGTCGGGATGACCGCGGTGCGGTCCGGGTCGTAGCCCGCGCCCGAGCCGTACGCCGAGTAGCCGTCGCCGCCCTGGCCGTCGCCGGCGGCGGAGATGTTCTTGGTCAGCCGGCCGGCGAGCACGCCCAGCACGGCGGCGCCGACCAGGAAGGTGCCCGGGTTGCGGCGGGCGTAGTCCCGGACCTCGGCGATGAGGTCGCCGGGCTCCCGCTGCTCCAGCCAACCGGCCACGCCGTGCACCCGGTCGGCGGCCTGGCGGGCGATCTCGCTCACCGGGCCGGCCTGACCGCCCTGCTCGGCCATCGAGCGCATCTCGTCGGCCAGCGAGCGGAGCCCGCCGGCGGCGCGCCGCTGCTGCTCACCTGCCTGGCTGGCGACCTGGGTCCGGGCCTCGCCGAAGAGGTTGCGCGCCTGGAGCTTCGCCTCGCCGACGACCTCCCTGCCCTGCTGCTTGGCCGTCTCGGCCACGGCGCCGCCGACCTGCTTGGCCTCGGTGCCGACCTGACGGGCCTGGTCGCGGACGCCGCCGCCGTTGGTCGACTCCTGCCCGTACGTGGAAGTCGTGGGTGACAGATCGTAAGTCATGATTTCCCTTCCGCTCGGAAAGTCGTCGCGGTTGTGCTGGGGGGATGCGCTGGCCGTTGCTGCCGTCGCCTCCCTTGACCTACCCTCCGTCGCCGTTTCCATACCTCCTTCGTGACTTCTCCTGCGCCCCGTGGCCGGAGCGCTACAAAATGGAGGATCGTCGGGCCGGGTGTCGACGCCGTCGCGGACAGTGACGGACGGTTCCCCCGCGGCCGGCGCCGCGGGCAGGGCGTTCCGCGGGTCCACGGAGGTGACATCGATGGCACGGAACGCACGCGGCGGCCGGGCGGGGCCGAAGCCGCGGGTGCAGCTCGCCGCCGTGGCCGCGGCTGGGGTCTTCGCCCTGGTCGGCGTGCTCGGGTTCATCCCCGGCGTCACCACCGGCTACGGCGACATGACGTTCGCCGGTCACCACTCGGAGGCGCGGCTGCTCGGCCTGTTCCAGGTGTCGATCCTGCACAACGCGCTGCACCTGGGCTTCGGGCTGGCCGGCCTGGTGCTGGCCCGCAGCGTCGCCGGGGCCCGGATCTTCCTCGCCGGCGGTGGCGCGCTCTACCTCGGCCTGTGGCTGTACGGCTTCGCGATCGACCGGGAGAGCGCGGCGAACTTCATCCCGGTCAACGACGCCGACAACTGGCTGCACCTCTTCCTCGGCTTCGGCATGCTCGCGTTCGGGCTGCTGCTGTCGAACCGGGTGGGCACGGGCACCGGGCTGGACGACCCCTTCGACCGCCCCTGACCCTCGCCGGCCTGCGGGTCCGCCCGGCCCACCGGCTGTGACCCTCGCCCGGCCCGCCGGCTGCGACCCTCGCCCGGCCCGCCGGCTGCGACCCCGCCCGGCCTACCGGCTGCGGCGTTTGCCCGGCCCACCGTTCGGGCACCGGAGGATCAAGGGCCGTCGACGAGGAGGGCAGCATGCCGAAGTGGCTGCGCGACAACGCGCTCACCATCGCGATGTTCGGCGCGTTCCTTGTCTTCCTGGTGTTGCAGAGCGTCTTTGGTTGGCACGCCCACAACGAGGAGTTGACCGGGTTCGGGGCCGCGCCGACGAGTTGGCCGGCGTACCTGCGCAGCGGTCACTTCATCGAGTCGGTCTTCGAGAACTGGGAGTCGGAGTTCCTCCAGATGGGCGGCTACGTGCTGCTCACCGCGTACCTCGTGCAGCGCGGGTCGGCGGAGTCGAAGCCGGTGGAGCAGACCGACCGGCCCGAGGACGACGAGCGGCAAGCGACCCCCGACTCGCCCTGGCCGGTGCGCGTCGGCGGGCTGCCCCTGATCGTCTACCGGAACAGCCTCTCCATCGCGCTGCTGCTGATCTTCGCCGGCTCGTTCGTCGGTCACCTGCTCGGCGGGACAGCCGAGTACAACGAGCAGCAGGCGCTGCAGAGCGGGGCGCCACCGATCGGCGTCTGGGAGTTCCTCGGCACCAGCGAGTTCTGGTTCCAGTCCATGCAGAACTGGCAGAGCGAGTTCCTCGCCGTCGGCACGCTGATCGTGCTGAGCATCTTCCTGCGCCAGCACGCCTCGCCCGAGTCGAAGCCGGTCACGATGGCGCACGCGCACACCGGCGACTGACCCTGCGGCCCGGCCGGCCGCCGGGGCCGCCGGCGTCAGGCCGGGACGGAGAGCCGCTTGGCGAAGCAGACGCTGTACGGGTTGTCGACGTACTCGCCGTAGACCGGGATCGGCTCGTAGCCGCAGGAGGTGTAGAGCCCGATCGCGGCCGGCAGGTACGTCCCGGTCTCCAGGCAGACCCTGCGGTGCCCGTGCTGGTAGGCCAGCTCCTCGAGGGCGGTGAGCAGTTGCCGGGCGATGCCGCGCCCCCGGTACGCCGGTCGCACGTACATCCGCTTGATCTCGCCGCTGCCGTCGGCCAGGGCCTGCAGACCGCCGCAGGCGACCGCCCGCCCGTCGACCACCACCGCCAGGTACCGGATGTCGTCGTGGGTGACCGTCGCCTGACCGTCCAGTCCCCCGTCGGCCTCGCGCAGCTCGCGCTGCTGGGCGATCACCAGGGTGGCGATCTCGGGGTCGGTGGCGGGACGCGTCTCGATCAGCATCCCGCCACGTTAGGCCGGTCGCGTTTCCCGAAGGTTTCCGGAAACCGTCGCGGTCACGGAGCGCAACGAGCTATTCGGCGTCGTCGGGAACGTCGTCGGAGACGTCGGCGTCCGTGCCCTCGATCTCGTCCTCCGGCCGGCGCCGGCGGGCCTTGCGGGCCGCCAGCCGCTCCGCCGCCGAGGCGCGGGTCGACTTCTCCTCCAGCCGGACGTCGGTGCCCCGGTTGCCCGGGACGAAGTCGGCGCCGGCGTAGAGGGTCGGCTGCCAGTCGAACTCGCGGTCGCCGATCCGGACCAGGTCGCCCGGCTCCGCGCCGGCCTTGCCGAGCTTCTCCTCGACGCCCAGGCGGGCCAGCCGGTCGGCCAGGTAGCCCACCGCCTCGTCGTTGTCGAAGTTCGTCTGCCGTACCCACCGCTCGGGGCGGACGCCCCGCACGACCCAGGCGCCGTCCGGCGCGGCCTCGATCGTGAAGCCGGCGTCGTCGACCGCCGTCGGCCGGATCACGATCCGGGTCGGCTCGGCCGGCGGCGCGGCGCTGCGCGCCTGCTCCACCAGCTCGGCCATGGCGTACGTCAGCTCCTTCAGCCCCTCCCGGGTGGCCGCGGAGACCTCGAACACCCGGAAGCCGCGCTCCTCCAGGTCGGGGCGGACGATCTCGGCCAGGTCCCGGCCGTCCGGCACGTCGACCTTGTTCAGCGCCACCAGGCGGGGCCGGTCGGCCAGGCCGCCGTACTCGGTCAGCTCGGCCTCGATGGTGTCGATGTCGGCGACCGGGTCCCGGCCGGGCTCCAGGGTCGCGGTGTCGATGACGTGCACCAGCACCGAGCAGCGCTCGATGTGCCGCAGGAACTCCAGGCCGAGGCCCTTGCCGGTGGCCGCCCCAGGGATCAGGCCCGGCACGTCGGCGACCGTGAAGGTGTGGTTGTCCACCCGGACCACGCCCAGGTTGGGCACCAGGGTGGTGAACGGGTAGTCGGCGATCTTGGGCTTGGCGGCGGAGATCACCGAGATCAGCGACGACTTGCCGGCCGACGGGAAGCCCACCAGGCCGACGTCGGCGACGCTCTTGAGCTCCAGCACCACGTCGAGCTGTTCGCCGGGCTCGCCCAGCTCGGCGAAGCCGGGGGCCTTGCGCCGGGCGTTGGCCAGGGACGCGTTGCCCCGGCCGCCGCGCCCGCCCCGGGCCACCTCGAAGGTCGTGCCGGCGCCGACCATGTCGGCCAGCACGGTGCCGTCGAGGGCCTGCACGACCGTGCCGTTCGGCACCTTCAGCACGAGGTTGCGCCCGTTCGCGCCGTCCCGGTTCGATCCGGCGCCGCCCTTGCCGTTCTCGGCCTTGACGTGCGGGCGGAAGTGGAAGTCGAGCAGCGTCGTGACCTGCGGGTCGACCTCCAGGGACACGCTGCCGCCGTGCCCGCCGTTGCCGCCGTCGGGGCCGCCGAACGGCTTGAACTTCTCCCGGTGGATCGAGACACAACCGTGCCCACCATCGCCGGCCTGCAGGTGCAGGACGACCCGGTCAACGAACGTCGCCACGGGCGTCAATCCTTCCAGCGAGGTCGACGCCCCGCACGAGAAAAGCGAAGCGGGCCGGGACACGAGGTCCGCGGCCCGCTGCGCCGGAGGAACTACTGCTGCGGCACGATGCTGACGGTCTTGCGACCGCGCTTGGTGCCGAACTGGACCGCACCGGCGGCCAGCGCGAAGAGCGTGTCGTCTCCGCCGCGGCCGACCAGGTCACCGGGGTGGAACTTGGTGCCACGCTGACGGATGAGGATCTCACCCGCGCTGACGACCTGACCACCGAAGCGCTTCACGCCGAGCCGCTGAGCCGCGGAGTCACGACCGTTGCGCGAGCTGGACGCACCCTTTTTGTGAGCCATCTGAGGACGACCTACTTCCCGCTGGAGATGCCGGTCACCTTGACCTGGGTCAGCGGCTGGCGGTGACCCTGGCGCTTGTGGTAGCCGGTCTTGTTCTTGAACTTGTGGATCCGGATCTTCGGGCCCTTGGTGTGCGCGGCGATCTCGCCGGACACCGCGACCGTGGCAAGCTTCGCCGCGTCGGTCACCAGGTCGTCACCGTCGACGAGGAGCACCGCGGTGAGCTGCACCGCGTCGCCGGGGGCACCGGCGAGCTTCTCGACCTCGATCACGTCGCCCTCGGCGACCTTGTACTGCTTGCCGCCGGTCTTGACGATCGCGTACATCGGAGGCGGACTCCCTGTCGTTGAGGCTGCTGGCGGGTGTTCCCACGGCGGCTCGCCGGGTAGCAGAGGCACGGCGGCGTGGGCACGCGGGAACTCGGCACACCAAAGTGCGCCGCAGGCAAGCGTACGCCATGGGAGGCCCGACACCCAAACCGGCCCCGCAGGTCAGCGGGCGCAGAGCTGGTCGAGACGCTGCCGGAGCCGGTCCAGCTCGGTCTCGTCGATCGCGTCGACGTCGGTACCCAGCGCGCCGACCTCGGCCGCCATGTCCGCGAGGAGTGTCTTGAGCTGGGCGTCCTCGGCCCGGGACGACTCCCGGCGCAGCGCGGCCCGCCAGTCGGTCAACGCCGTCAGGATCCGCTTGCGGGCGGCCTCGGCGGCGCTGCCGTCGTTCGCCCCGACCGCCGCGACCATCCTGCCGAGTTCCTCGACGTACGTCCGGACGGCGGTGTCCCCGGCCGCCTGTGCTGCGGCACACACCTCGGGGGCGTTGCCGCCCGCCGCCCCGCTGCCGGCCCCCGGCCGGGCACCCGCCGCCGCGCCGGTGGGCCCGCTCGACGCGGTGCCCGTGGCGGCCGGCGCCGGCCGCTCGGCCGCGCACCCGGCGCCGGTGAACAGGACAGCGGTGACCGTGGTGACGGCGAGCAGACGGCGCATCGTTCCTCTCCTGACCGGGGTGGCCGATCGTGGCCGGGGATCGACCATACGACAGGGCCCCCTCCTCGGGACATTGCCGGGAAGGGGGCCCTGTCAAACGCCGGGCTGGTCAGCCGGTCACGGCCGGGTGCGCCGCCGCGGGCCGCTGCGCCGCGAGCGGCGCCGGCCGGAGCCGCCGTCCGGCTCGTCGCCGTCGGTGTCGGCGAGCGCGTCCGGGTCGTCCGGGGCGGCCAGCCGGGCGGACTCGCCCGTCTGGCTGTCGGCGACCTCGGCCGCGGCGGCGGTGTCCGCCTCGTAGCGGGACAGGTCGTAGCCCATGGTGTCGTGGTAGTCGGCGTCCGGGGTGGCCTCGGTGTCGACCTCGGCGACCTCGGCCACCGTCCGCTCGACCGGCGCGCTCTTGCGGGCCCGCCGCCGGGACGACCCGCCGCCCTGGTCCGCCGCCGGGGTGGTGACGGCCGAGGCGACCGCCTTGACCTTCTCCGCCGCACCGCCGCTGGAGCGCGGCTTCTCCGGCACCGGCTCGGTGTGGATGATCAGGCCCCGGCCCTTGCAGCACTCGCAGGTCTCGCTGAACGCCTCCAGCAGGCCCGCGCCGATCCGCTTGCGCGTCATCTGCACCAGGCCGAGCGAGGTGATCTCGGTGACCTGGTGCTTGGTGCGGTCGCGCCCCAGGCACTCGGTCAGCCGGCGCAGCACCAGCTCACGGTTCGACTCCAGCACCATGTCGATGAAGTCGATCACCACGATGCCGCCGATGTCGCGCAGCCGGAGCTGGCGGACGATCTCCTCGGCGGCCTCCAGGTTGTTCCGGGTGACCGTCTCCTCCAGGTTGCCGCCCGCGCCGGTGTACTTGCCGGTGTTGACGTCGACCACGGTCATCGCCTCGGTGCGGTCGATCACCAGGTGGCCGCCGGAGGGGAGGAAGACCTTCCGGTCCAGGCCCTTGAGGATCTGCTCGTCGATCCGGTACGTGGCGAACACGTCGGTGGTGCCGACGTGCCGGCGCAGGCGGGCGACCAGGTCCGGCGAGACGTGCGACAGGTACGACTCGACCATGCCGTACGACTCGTCGCCCTCGATCACCAGCTCGCGGAAGTCCTCGTTGAACAGGTCCCGCACGACCCGGATGACCAGGTCCGGCTCCTCGTAGAGCAGCACCGGGGCGCCGCCCTCGGCCGCCTTGGCCTGGATGTCCTCCCACTGCGCCTGCAGCCGCTTGACGTCGCGGGCCAGCTCGTCCTCGCTGGCGCCCTCGGCGGCGGTCCGGACGATCACACCCGCGCCGTCCGGCACCAGCTTCTTCAGCACGTCGCGCAGCCGCTTGCGCTCGGTGTCGGGCAGCTTGCGGCTGATGCCCGAGGCGTTGCCGTGGGGCACGTAGACCAGGTGCCGGCCGGAGAGCGCGATGTGGCTGGTCAGCCGGGCGCCCTTGTGGCCGATCGGGTCCTTGGTGACCTGCACGAGCACCGAGTCGCCGGACTTGAGCGCCTGCTCGATCGAGCGGGCCCGGCCCTCCAGGCCGGTCATGTCCCAGTTGACCTCGCCGGCGTACAGGACGGCGTTGCGGCCGCGCCCGATGTCGACGAAGGCCGCCTCCATGCTGGGCAGGACGTTCTGCACCTTGCCGAGGTAGACGTTGCCGGCCATCGTGCCGGAGGAGTTGCGGGTGACGTAGTGCTCGACCAGCACCCCGTCCTCGAGGACGGCGATCTGGGTCCGGTCGCCGCGCTGGCGCACCGCCATCACCCGGTCGACGGCCTCCCGGCGGGCCAGGAACTCCGACTCGCTGAGGATCGGCGGCCGGGTCCGGCGCTGCTCGCGGCCGTCGCGGCGGCGCTGGCGCTTGGCCTCCAGCCGGGTCGAGCCGGAGACGCCCTGCACCTCGTCGACGGTCTTGCGCGGCTCGCGGATCTTGACGACGGTCGGCACGCCGTCGTCGGCCCCAACCTCGACGTCGCCGGCACCCCGGCGACGACGCCGCCGGCGCCGGCGGGTCAGCGCGTCGCCGCCCTCGGCCTCCTCGTCCTCCTCGCCTTCGGCCTCCTCCGCCTCGGCCTGCGCGGCCTCCTCGGACTCCTCGTCCTCGGCGTCGTCGGCACCGCCCTTGCCCCGGCCGCGGCCCCGGCGGCCGCGGCGGCGCCGGCGGCGGGCGGCGGCGCTGTCGTCCTCGTCCTCGTCCTCTTCCTCGGCGGCCTCCTCGGCCTCCTCGGTCGGCTCCTCCTCGGCCTCGACGGCCTCGGTCACCTCGACGTCGCGGCGGCCGCGCCGGCGACGGCGCGCCGGCTCGGCCGGCTCCTCGGCGGCGGGCTCCTCGGCGACGGGCTCCGCCACGGCCGGCGCGGGCGTGGCGACCCGGGCCAGCGGGATGTCCTCCGGCTGCGGGGCCATGAAGAGCACGGTCGGCGCGGAGAGCGCGGCCCGCCGGCGGCGGGTGCGCGGCTCCGGCTCGACGACCGGTTCCGGCTCGACGGCCGGCTCCTCCTCGGCGACCGGCTCCTCCTCGGCGGGCGGGGTGACCGCGACGCCCGGCGGGACCTCGCCCGAGCGGGCCTCCGCGCCGCTGACCGCGACGGGCCCGGCGGCGGCCCCGAACCCGGTGCCCGCCTCCGGCACGGCGGTCGTCGGCTGCGGCTCGGTCGCGGGCTGCGGCGTGGTGGCGGCGGGAGTCTCGTCGGCCCCGGCGGCCGGCTCGGTGGGCGGGCCGGCGGCGTCGGCCGGGGCCTGCGCGGCCGGCTCGGCCGCCGCGGGGGCGGCCTTCTTCCGGCGGGTACGGGTCGCCTTGACCGGCGGCGCGGCCTCGACGGGGGCCTCCCCCGCCGGCACCGACGCCTCCTCGGCGGCCGGCGCCGCGGGCTCCTCGGCGGCCTTGGCGGTGGTGGCCTTGCGGCGGCGGCGCGTCGCCTTCGGGGCGACGTCGAGGTCGCCGGAGACCGGGGCGAGGACCTCGGCCTGGGGCGCCTCGGCGCTGCCCGGCACGGGCCCGGTCGACGCCTCGACCGGCACCTCGGTCTGCTCCGGCTGGTTCAGCGGCGCGGTCCGCCGCCGGGTGGTACGCCGCCGGGCGGGCGCGACCGGGGCCTGTCCCGCCTCGGTCGCTCCGGCGTCGGCCGTGCCGGCGGAGGTCTCCGCCCCGGTGCCGCTCTCCGCGCCGGTGGTGTTCCGGGTGGTGCTGTTGTCAGCGGTCTGTTCGGCCGGCTGTGAACCGGTCCGTTCGCCGCCCTCGGGCTCGTTCTCGAGCATGGACGTTCTCCAGTTCTGGCTGCCCCGGGCGCGGGTGAGCGCTGCCACGCAGGGTCGCCGCAAAAGTGTTTCCGCCGGGCGCGCAGGGTGCGCGACCGCCGAAGTCTGCCTGCCTGAACGCCGACCGTCGGTCAGCGTTCACCGATGGTTGCCCCGTCGCGGTCCGCGTCCAACGGATCCGCGATCGCACCCTGCGCGGTCAGCGTGCCCTGTGCCAGCCGGATCACCCTCGGGGAGACCGGCGGCTCCAGGGCGGCCACCACGCGGAGGCCGGAAAGGACGTCATCGGGCCGCACGGAGGGGGTGACCTGCCGCACGACCAGTTCGAGTATCGCACACGGTACGGCCGGGGCCCCGGAAGGCGTCTCCGTCGGCGCGACGACATCGATGCGGAGCACTGCGGCGCGGGCGTCGAAGGTGCGCCGCCCCTGCTTGGTCATCCGCTCGACCAGCACCTCGTCCGCGGCGGTGAAGGCGGAAACCGCCCGCTCCAGGACGGCGGGGTCGACCTCGGGCAGCTCGATCCGCCAGTGCGAGGCCTCGATCCGATCGGCAAGACTCCCGCCGCCGGCCACGACGGCGTCGAGCACGTCGAGCCCCGGCGAGAGCGCGGCGTCCAGCGCGGCGCGCAGCTCCCGCGGGTCGACCGGCTCGCGGAGGCCGATCTCCAGGTATTCCGCCTCGCTCGCCACCCCGGTGGGCGCCGCGCTGGCGTACGAGATCTTGGGGTGCGGGGTGAAGCCCTGGGAGAAGGCGATCGGCACGCCGGCCCGGCGCAGCGCCCGCTCGAACGCCCGCGCGAAGTCCCGGTGCGAGGTGAAGCGCAACGGGCCACGCTTGGCGTACCGGATCCGGACGCGCTGGACGACCGGTGCCTGGCCGCCCTCTGGCTGTGGTTTCCTACTGATCGTCGTGCTCCTCGTTCGGTCAGTGCTCGTTGATCATGAAGTCATTGTCGACGACCCGCGACGGCGGTGACAACAAACTCATGATCAACGGAGTGGGCCCGGGGCGGGCCGTCAGGCCGGGGCGGGTTACTGCTGCGCGCCCGTGGGAAGCTTCAGGCTGTTGATCGGGGTGAGCGGGAGGAGCTTCTTCCCGGTCGGGCCGATCTGGATCTCGGTGTCCATCGACGGGCAGACGCCGCAGTCGAAGCACGGGGTCCACCGGCAGTCGTCCTGCTCGTACTCCGAGAGCGAGTCCTGCCAGTCCTGCCAGAGCCAGTCCTTGTCCAGACCCGAGTCCAGGTGGTCCCAGGGCAGGACCTCCAACTCGTCGCGCTCGCGGGTGGTGTACCAGTCGAGGTCGACCCCGAAGGCGGGCAGTACCTCGGCCGCCGCGTCCACCCAGCGCTGGTAGGAGAAGTGCTCGCTCCACCCGTCGAACCGGCCGCCGTTCTCCCAGACCTTGCGGATCACCGCGCCGACCCGGCGGTCGCCCCGGCTGAGCAGGCCCTCGATCAGGGAGGGCTCGCCGTCGTGGTAGCGGAAG
Organism: Micromonospora sp. URMC 106; assembly: GCF_051386395.1. Classification (NCBI taxonomy): domain Bacteria; kingdom Bacillati; phylum Actinomycetota; class Actinomycetes; order Micromonosporales; family Micromonosporaceae; genus Micromonospora; species Micromonospora sp. URMC 106. Next base: position 4,493 of record NZ_JBPQTP010000031.1, on the reverse strand, counting down.
CCGATCGCCCGGCCGAGCGAGCGGTCGGAGTTGATCGCCTGCTTGAGCATCTTCAGCCGGCCGTCGATGACCTCCGGCCGCTCCATCGCCGCCCACTGGAACGGGGTGTGCGGCTTCGGCACGAACCCGCCGATGGAAACCGTGCAGCGGATGTCCTTGCTGCCGGTGGCCGCCCGCCCCGCCCTGATCACCTCGTGCGCCATGTCCGCGATCTCGAGGACGTCCTCGTCGGTCTCGGTGGGCAGGCCGCACATGAAGTACAGCTTCACCTGCCGCCACCCGTTGGTGTACGCGGTGACGACGGTGCGGATCAGGTCTTCCTTCGACACCATCTTGTTGATGACCTTGCGGATCCGCTCCGAGCCGCCCTCCGGGGCGAAGGTCAGACCGGTGCGCCGCCCGTTGCGGGACAGCTCCTGCGCGAGGTCGATGTTGAAGGCGTCGACCCGCGTCGACGGCAGCGACAGCGACACGTTGGTGCCCTCGTACTGCTGGGCGAGGCCCGAACACATGTCGCCGATCTCGGAGTGGTCGGCCGACGACAGCGACAGCAGGCCCACCTCGTGGAAGCCGGAGAACTCCAGGCCCTGCTGCACCATCTGCCCCACCGTGGTGATGGAGCGCTCGCGGACCGGCCGGGTGATCATGCCCGCCTGACAGAAGCGGCAACCCCGGGTGCAGCCCCGGAAGATCTCCACCGCGTACCGCTCGTGCACCGTCTCGGCGAGCGGGACCAGGGGCTTCTTCGGGTACGGCCAGGCGTCCAGGTCCATGGTCGTGCGCTTGTGCACCCGGAACGGCACGTCCGCCCGGTTCGGCACGACCCGCTGGATCCGGCCGTCGGGCAGGTAGTCCACGTCGTAGAAGCGCGGCACGTAGACGCTCTCGGTGCGGGCCAGCCGCAGCAGCAGCTCGTCGCGCCCGCCCGGGGAGCCCTCCGCCTTCCACTCCCGGACGATCGCGGTGATCTCCAGGACCGCCTCCTCGCCGTCGCCGAGCACGGCGGCGTCGACGAAGTCGGCGATGGGCTCCGGGTTGAACGCCGCGTGGCCACCGGCCACGATCACCGGGTCGGCGTCGGTGCGGTCGGTGGCGAGCAGCGGGATGCCGGCCAGGTCGATCGCGGTGAGCAGGTTGGTGTAGCCCAGCTCCGTGGAGAAGGAGACGCCGAACACGTCGAAGCTGCGCACCGAGCGGTGCGCGTCGACCGTGAACTGCGGCACGCCGTGGGCGCGCATCAGCTTCTCCAGGTCCGGCCAGACCGCGTAGGTCCGCTCGGCGAGCACGTCGGGCAGCTCGTTGAGCACCTCGTAGAGGATCTGCACGCCCTGGTTGGGCAGGCCGACCTCGTAGGCGTCGGGATACATCAGCGCCCAACGCACGGCCGCCGAGTCCCAGTCCTTGACCACCGCACCCAGCTCGCCACCGACGTACTGGATGGGCTTGGTCACCTGGGGCAGCAGCGGCTCCAGCCGGGGCCAGACGGAATTGGCCGCGACGGGGCGCGGCGTGGTGGACGGGACGCTCATGAAGCCCAAGGGTACGCGCCCCGTCGGCGGGGACCGCGCGGACGCCGCCGCGCCGCCCGGCCGCTCGTCGTCGCTCCCCGACCCGACGCCCGCCCGACCCTCGCCCGCGGGGCGGCAGCGGGCGGTGGGCGGGATCGCCCCGCTGGCACGGCGGTACTAACCTCGGACCGGCGCGAGAGGAGATTGCCGCGATGCCGCAGCCGCAGCCGGGCCCGGACCGGCCGGCCGACGGGAGCACCCCGGGCCCGGACCAGGGCCGGGATCCGGCCCTCACCGAGGAGCCCACGTCCTCCCCCGCAACGTCCGCCCCCACCGGCGGCACCGGCCCGGAGGGCACCCGTGAGCTGCCCGCCGACGATCCCGGCGCGAGCGCGACCGACCGCGCGGAGGGCGCCGCCGACACCGCCACACCGGACGCCGCCACCGCCGCCACCACGCCGGAGACCTCCGCCGCTCCGCCCGACGCTGTCGCCGCCCCGGGGAGCGCCACCGCCCCGCAGGGCGCCGCTGCCGGCCCGCACGACGCCGTCCCCGCGGCCGGACGAGAGGACGCCGGCCCGGGGCAGGCGTCCACCGGCCCGGGTGGGGCGGCCGCCGCCGGGGCCGGGCAGGAGGACGCCGCCGCCGGGGCCGGGCAGGAGACGGCCGACGGCACCGGGCCGGGGGACACTCCTCCGGCGCCCGCCGACGGGCGTGCGACAGACCGCCCGGCGGTCGGGCCGCAGGGCACGCGCGTGCTCCCCGGCGACGGACCGGCGGCGGAGTCGCCGGCGGTCGGACCGCAGGGCACCCGCCCACTCGCCGCCGACCGACCCGCCGAGGCTCGCCCGGCGGTCGGGCCGCAGGGCACCCGGATGTTCCCCGCCGACGAGCGGCCGGCCGAGCCGCCCGCGCCCCGGTGGAGCGGCTCCGCGCCGGTTCCTCCCCCGCGGCCGCGCAAGCGGGCCTGGGGCGAGTCGGCCGAGCCCACGCCGGTGCCGCCGCTCCCGGTGGAGCCGCCCGAGCACCGCACCCCGGTGGACCCGTGGGCCGGCGCGGACACCGGCGGGTGGGAGCTGCCGTCGGCCGAACTGCCGCCGCTGCCGCCGACGCTGCCCTATCCGGCCGCGCCGCCGGCCCGGCCGCACCCCGCGCCGCCCGTCCACTCCCCCGCGCCGCCCGCGCCGCGTCCGACCCCGCCGCGGCACGACGCGCCGCCGGTCGCCTACCCGGTCTCGCCGCCGCCGGTCGCGCGCCCCGCCGCGCCGGTCTCCCGGGCGGCCGTCCCGGTGCAGCCGGCGGCGCCCCCGCCTCCACCGCCCGCGCCGCCACGGCAGCGGCGGGCGAAGACCCCGCCGGCTGCGCCGCCGCCCGGCTTCCAGGCCCCCAAGGGGTACGTCCCGGTCGCCGTCCGCAAGCGTCGCCGCTGGCCGTGGGTGCTGCTGCTCACGCTGGCCTGCTGCTGCGGCTGCCCGGCCTACTACGGGGTGCCGATGGCGTCGCAGTACCCGGCCAGCGCCACCCTTCCCGCAGAGGTGGCGGACCTGCGGCTGCGCGACGACAACAACAGCAAGGAGACCGCCAAGCGCCTGGAGGCGGAGGTACGCAAGGCGCACTGGCTGGCCGAGGACACCTTCGCGGGCGTCTACAGCACGTCCGCGGGCAAGCGGGTGACGGTCTTCGGCGGCACCGGCTTCCGCCTCACCCCCGAGTCGGACGCGCAGGACGAGATCACCCGGCTGGCCGGGCAGTACTCCCTCGGCGAGGCGCAGGTGGTCGACACCGGCGTACGCGGCCGGCACGAGCGCTGCGCGGTGGGCCGCGCCGACGGCGACGACGTGGTCGTCTGCACCTCCGTCGACCACGGCAGCATCACCACCGCGGTCTTCACCCGGCTCTCCGTCGACGACAGCGCCGCCCTGCTCGGCACCCTGCGGGAGCAGATCGTCACCGCCGAGCAGGGCTGAGCCGGAGCCTTCCCCGGGCGGCCGGCGTACGGGGTCCGTGCCTGCCGCGGCGTCGGCTCGCCGGCCCGCGCGATCGCCGGGCCGGCGACGCGGACGAGGACGTCGACCGGGGAGCGGCGCGACGCCGCCCCGGGACAGCTCAGACGGCGCCGGGCTCGCCGGCGACCGGCGGGTGCGCGCGCGGCGGGGCGTAGCGGGGGACGTACTCCTGGCCGGTCAGCTTCTGGATCTCGGCCATGATCTCGTCGGTCATCGCCCGCAGGGAGGTGCGGTCGTCCGGCCGGCCGGTGAAGTCCAGCGGCTTGCCGAACCGTACGGTGATCTTGGCGCGGCCGGGGCGGGGCACCCGGGTCCCGATGGGCTGGGCCTTGTCGGTGCCGAGCATGCCGACGGGGATGATCGGCACGCCGGCCGCCACCGCCAGCCGGGCCGCGCCGGTGCGCCCCCGGTAGAGCCGGCCGTCCGGCGACCGGGTCCCCTCCGGATAGACGGCGACCAGGTCGCCGGCCTTGAGCACCGGGATGGCGGCGTCGAACGCGGACAGTGCCGCCCGGCCGCCGGCCCGTTCCACCGGGATGGCGCCCAGGCCGGTGAGCACGAACCTGGAGAAGGCGCCCTTCGGGCCGGTGCCCTTGAAGTACTCCGACTTCGCCCAGAACGCCAGGTGCCGGGGCACGACGGTGCCGAGGAACAGCTCGTCGGCGACGGAGAGGTGATTGCCCGCGAAGATCGCGCCACCGGTCTCCGGGATGTACTCCAACCCCTCCACGGTCGGACGGAAGGCCAACCGGAGCGCGGGCGCCACGGTGAGCTTGCCGATGGTGTAGAGCAGGGGCACTGGTCCTCCGGCGGATCGTGTGCGGGCGGGCGGTGTCACGGTAGCGGACGGGTCCACGGGGTGCCGCACGGGTGGCGGGCCGACCGGCTGGTGAACGGGCCTGTCGGGCCCGGGCGGGTCCGGTCGTGGGGGGGGGGGGGGGGGGGGGGGGGGGGGGGGGGGGGGGGGGGGGGGGGGGGG